>NZ_JCACHU010000086.1:0-4385 GCF_059504005.1 Belnapia sp.
AGGTGGGCCAAAATTCATCAGCACTGCTGGGCCAGAATTCATGGACACAGCCACGTGGGTGCCCACTTCGGCCTGACACCTTGGCGATACCAGTCCGGCGAGACCGACCGGATGGGGCATATCAGCAAGCTAGGCGATGGTCTGGCCCGCCAGGCGCTCTACGAGGCCGCCAATGTCCTGCTCACCAGGACGGGCCGCTGGTCGTCGTTGAAGGTCCGGGCATGGCGATCGCCAAGTGCTCGGGTATGCGCCGCGCCAAGGTAGCGGTCGCCCGCAAGCTCGCCGTCGTACTGCTAGGCATGTGGCGCGATGGCACCGAGTTCCGCTGGGGTCGGGAGGCGGCCGTGGCGTAGCCGCCTACGTCTCTGACCCAAGCGTCCGACGTCCCGTCGCGGAGGCGCGACAGGGTGAGGCCGCAACAGCCTCGGTGCCGGTGATCACCGAGCCCGCCTGCTAGATTGGTGCGCCCCGCTTGCCTGGCCGTAGCCTGTGGCGGCTCCACGCCGACCACGAACAGAAGCGAGGACCCGCGACGTGACCCCCTACACCGGTCGTTGACCGACCCGATTACAGTAGAGGCTGTTATGGACCTCTACGGCGGTGCTTTTCAGTGTAGGGCATGCAGTCTGCTCGCCAGCCGTACCCGCCTGACGTCTCCGATGAAGCATGGGCACTGATCGCGCTATACTTGGTCCTGTTGCAGCAGAATGCCGGTCAACGGCTGTACTCGTTCCGCGAGCTGTTCAACAGCCTGCGCTACGTCATCCGCAACGGCATTCCTTGGCGGGCCACGCCCAATGACCTGCCGCCATGGGCGGCGGTCTACCAGCAGGCGCAGCGTTGGCTGGCCGCTGGCGTGTTCGAGGCCCTGGCCAGCGACCTCCGCACCATCCTTCGCTTGACGGTTGGCCGCACGGCCAAGCCCAGTGCGGCCATCCTCGACAGCCGCACGCTCCGCTCCACGCCCGAGAGCGGCGGGCGCCGGGTATGACGGCGCCAAGCGCAAGCAGGGCTCCAAGCTGCACCTGGCCGTCGACACGCTGGGCCATCTGCTGGCCCTGCACGTCACCCCGGCCAACGCTGAGGACCGCGGCGAGGTGGGGCGCCTGGCGCAGGCGGTGCAGTCCACCACCGGCCAGAGCGTCGACCTGGCCTATGTCGACCAAAGCTACACTGGTGAGCGTGCTGCCAACGCCGCCAGGGCGCATGGGATTGAGTTGGAGGGGGTGAAGCTGCCAGACGCCAAGCGTAGCTTCGTGCTGCTGCCGCAGCGCTGAGCGGTCGAGCGGTTCTTTGCCTGGGCCACCCGCTTTCGCCGGCTGGCGAAGGACTAAGAAGGCTACGCCAGCACCCTCGCCAACCTCCACCTCGTCGCTTCGCCTGCCTCATGCTTAAGCAGGTCCCGCAACTGACCGGAGGTCCATAACGGCCTCAAGGCTTCTCTACCCTTGAAACAACTTCTGTTTACATTCTGGGAATGCATTTGGGCCATTTGCGAGGCCGTTTGTGAACTTGGTCTGGAAAAATAAACATGTGGGTTTTTGGCGACATGGCCTGCGACAGTTTGCGTGGCGGCGAGGGCAGCGACGTCATCAGGGGATTTGGTGGTAATGACAGATTGTGGGGCGGGCTCGGCAACGATGTCCTGCGAGGCGGACGCGGAGATGATGTCCTGATCGGCGGCGTTGGTCAGGACGTTCTGAAAGGTGGCCGTGGCGCAGATGTTTTTGAGTTTGCAGCTGGAGACGGCTTAGGCGCAGGCGATCATATCCTCGATTTCTCAACAGGCGACCATTTGAAGTTTTTTCACATCTCTCCCCGTACTGTGAGTCAAAGGTTGAATGATGCGGGCACCCTTGAGGTGTATTATGGCGCACTCGGCGGCGTCACCGAGTTCAGCAACAAGATAACGATCGATAATTGCCATCACCTGCTAGCGGCTGCAGACTTTCTGTTCGCCTGACAGACCGCCGGGTTTGGCTCCGCTGACGAAGGGTTGGTTAGGTTGTGGATCAGGCGGTTGCCCGCAGACGATGCAGCCCGCGGCAGTTCTAGTCGAGAGCGACGAGGCTTCACTCGCTGGTAACCTTGGCCAGACAACGGAACTGGAAGCGGGTGAGGCCGAGAGCAGTTTTGATGATGCCGAAGACGGGTACGACGGTCTGCTTGCGGTGGGCATAGCGAGCTTTGGCATCGGGGGTTTCGAGTTTGGCCAGCATGATAAGGCGCTCGGGCTCGGTGATGCGGCGCGGCGTCTTGGGTTGGGATGGCGACCGGACATCGTTAGCGCGGTGCGGCTGGGTCCGGCCGATGGTGACCTGGGTTTGGCCCGATCTCGTGGACAGGTGATGGGCTTGGCTGATTAGGCGGCAAGGGTGACGGTTTGCTGCTCCTCTTTTTCGTAAGTCATGAGCGACCGGTAGCCCAAGGCTGAGTGGAGCCTGGCTGGGTTGTACCAGGCTTCGATGAAGCTGAAGGTTGCCATGCCTGCCTCGGCGTGGGAGGCGAACCGGCGTCGCGCGAGCAGCTCGCACTCGAGGGTGGCGAAGAAGCTCTCGCAGAGCGCGTTGTCGTAGGCAGCGCCGATCGAGCCCATGGATGGTCGGACGCCGGCCTCTCGGCAGCGCTTGCCGAACGCCAGGGACGTATATTGCGAGCCCTGATCCGAGTGATGAATGACATCGCGTGGCCGGCGCTGCCCAACGGCCATGTCGAGCGCATCGAGCACGAGCTCGGTGTGGAGATGGTTGGCGCTGGTCCAGCCGACGATCTTGCGGCACCAGACATCGAGCACCACGGCGAGGTAGAGGAAGCCGGCTGCCGTGGGGATGAACGTAATATCTGCGACCCACAGCTGGTTCGGGCCACTGGCCGTGAAGTTGCGGTCCACCAGGTCCGGGGTCGATCTGCTGCTGTCGTCGTGGCGCGTCGTCACTGGCCCGCCGCAGCGATGGCTGGCACCGACCGGCCCGGCGCTGCGCATCAGGCGCGCGATGCGCTTGCGTCCGTGCCGCTCGCCCCTGGCCTGGAGTTCGGCGTGCACCCGCGGCGCACCGTAGGTTTGGCGCGAGGTAATGTGCACCGTCCGGATCCGCCGCAGCAGCGCCGCATCCGCCTCGGCGCAGACCGACGGGGGTCGGTCGAGCCAAGCGTAGTAGCCGGCGCGCGAGACGCGGAGCAGGCGTGCCATTCTGGCGATCGGGAAGGTGGCCTGGTTTGCTTTCATGAACCGGAAGACCCGGACGGGATCGTGCCGTTGAGGGCAGTGCCTTCAACCCCGGGCGAACCAGGCTGCTGCTCGAGAGAGGATGTCGCGCTCCTGGCGCAGCTGCTTATTCTCGCGCCGTAGCCGGGCGATTTCCTCGCGCTCGGCCGTGGCCAGCGCGGACTGGGCTGGGGCGGGCTCTGTCTCGCGCCGACCCTCCTGCCGGTCCGCCACCGCGACCCAGTTCCGAATGGCTTGGGCCGAGGGTTCGAACTCGCGGGCAAGGTCGGCCGGGTCGCGTTCAGCACGGAGTAACTCGACCACCTGGCGCCAGAACTCTGACGCGTAGGCAGGATGGGTCTTGGGCATCGGGACACCTCACGCAAAAGCTTCGTTGATGTCCATCGAAACGGGGCAAACCCAGACCAGCGGCTTGAGGCCCTAGACTTGAAGAATGGCGACCGTCTGGCCTGAGGCGAAGCCGGTGTCGGCAGAAACGGTCTATGGCAGGCCGTCGCGTACCGACGCTCGTCGATCGACGGAAGTCATCATCGCCGCTCGTGCGCTCAACCAAATGCTGGAGCTTGGACGGATAGAGTACCTGCGCATCGAGTTTACCATCTCGCCCTTCGCCTCCGTAGAGGTGCGCAACACGCGGGTCGACCGCTCGGCTGAGGGCTGGGTTGTCCGTGCATCGGGACTGGGTCAGGGCGCTTGCCCAGATTGGGGCTGGCGACACTAGCGGAGCGTGTGGCCCGCCGTACCTGCCGGCTGGCCGACATCCTCCACGGCATCGGCCATGCTATGGGCAGACGCTCGGCCGAGCGGCTCGCGATACAGCTCGGCATGCCGGCCAGCAACGACACCCTCCTTCGCATGCTGAAGCGGCGGGCGAGCCAGGGCACGACCACCGCACTGCGTGTCCTCGGCATCGACGACTGGGCGTGGTCGAAGGGACAACGCTACGGCACGATCCTGGTCGACCTGGAGCGGCGGACGGTGGTGGACCTGCTGCCCGATCGATCCTCGGCGAGTACGGAAGCCTGGCTGACCGGGCACCCCGGGACCGAGTTCATCAGCCGCGACCGGCGTGGCCTCTACGCTGAAGGAGCCCGCGCCGGGGCAGGTGCTGTAACCTGAGGTCTGGAAAATCTGGTGGCGAGGAGGGCGGGCTTGCCCA
>NZ_JCACHU010000087.1:0-7609 GCF_059504005.1 Belnapia sp.
GATTCTACCGCACCTGCCCGGTAAACCTGGGAAAATTATTACGTGCCGTGCCCTAGGCCTGAGACTCACATGTCGTCCTAAACCATCAGTCGAGGCGGGTGGCGTCTGGCAGATCGTGCTGGCCGCACTCTGGTTGCGGCCGGCGATGGTCTGCAGGGTGTGATGACTTAATCGGGGCCGCCCTCCCGCGGATACGTGGCAAACTGTGCCGTGGCTCATGCACCGCTACCCGCTTGCTCCAGTCTGGCTGCGGTCGGGACAGTGCAGCAGACACCGTGCAGGCGGTGGAATGCAGCCGGTAACCCCCATCATGGTCTGGGCCCCATCGGTGGTTCGGCCGCATCGCCTGCCCGACGCGATGGGGAGATGCCGAGCCGCTGCGGCGGCACTATGAAATCGCAATGCTGGGTGCGCTGATCCCGCGCGACCTGGGACAGCATCCGGCAGCTGTTGGGTTGCCAGACCTGGCGCCCCGTCACCGCTGGAGACCCGGATTAGCGGTGCGAGGACCGCCTTACCGCCACGCGCGCCTCCGCGTCGGTGACGGGTTGCGCCACCCAACACTTAGCTGACCCAAGCTCACTGTTTGTTCGCCACCGCGTCTTATCTCGAGAAAGCTTCAGTTCAACAGCATATGGTCACTTTTTTGAGATATGTCGCACGACCGGCATTGTGGCCTCATCGTTTTAATGTTCTAATAAAATGTCGGAAACGTTTCTTGAGGCGAGCAGGCGGCTGTTTGATGTCGACGAACGCGCAAACACACAGCCAGCTCGCCTGCTTCGCATTCGTCGCCAGGCATCAGGGCGTTCAGCTCACAGTTGAGCGGCTGCTGCATGATTATGCCATTGGCGAAACCAATATTTCGCCGGCCGTATTCGTGCGCATGGCGCAGGATGCCGGCTTTCACATGCAGCCAGCGCGACTCGAATGGTCCGAGCTACGGGCGCTGTTCGCGGTGCAGCCGGTCATCGTGCAGCTTAAGAATGGCAATTGTGTTGCCGTGGTCGACCTGCGCGACGCCGCGGGCGTGCCCACGCTCCGGCTGTATGATCCGCTGGTCCAGGGAACCGACCTGATTGAGGTGGCTCAGGACACCTTCAGCCAACACTGGGTGGGTGAGGCTGTTCTCCTGCGGCAAGTGGCCGCGGCGCCGCCGACCCAAGGGGTGCCATTCGGCCTACGCTGGTTCATCCCGGAACTGTTGCGGCAGCGGCGCTTGTTTGCCGATGTCATCTTGGCCGCGGTCTTGCTCTATGGTTTGGGGCTGGCGACGCCAATCTTCTTTCAGATCGTGCTTGACAAGGTTCTCGTCCACCACAGCTTCGCCACATTGCAGGTTCTAACGGTCGGTGTTGTCATCGCGTTGTTGTTCGATGCCTTGTTTAACTTCCTCAGACGTTACTTACTGATCTATGCGACCAACCGGGTCGATATCCGTGTCGCCACCCGGACGTTTGGCCACCTGCTCGGGTTGCCGATGACCTTCTTCGAGCAGATGCCGGCCGGCGTGATCGTGCGGCATTTGCAACAGGCCGGCCGCATCCGGGAGTTCTTGACCGGCCGCCTGTTCCTGACCCTGCTCGACTCGCTGTCGCTTCTGGTCTTCGTCCCGGTTCTGCTGCTCTACAGTGCCCAACTCACCCTGATCGTGCTGGCCTTCACTGGCCTCACCGCATGCGTGATCGGGGCTCTGGTAGGTCCGTTCCGGCGGCGCCTCAGCGCCCTCTACGACGCCGAAGGCGAGCGGCAGGCGCTGTTGACCGAGAGCGTTCACGGCATGCGGACCATCAAATCCCTGGCGTTGGAGCCGCAACAGCGGCGCGCCTGGGATGACCGCTCCGCTCGCGCCGTTGGCATGCGCCACGAGGTCGAGAAGGTCTCGGCCTTCGCGCAGTCGCTCACCGGCTTGCTCGAGCGCGTCATGATGGTGGCGATTGTCAGTTTTGGCGCGCTTGCGGTCTTTGAGCAGGACCTGACGATCGGCGCACTGGTGGCGTTCAACATGCTGGCCGGCCGCGTCTCAGGCCCGCTCTCCCAACTTGTTACCATGGTCCATGAGTATCAGGACGTCGCGCTGTCGGTGCGGATGTTGGGGGAGGTGATGGGCCGCAAGCCAGAGCGCGAGGACCGGACGCATGGCATTCGACCGACACTGGCGGGGGCGGTCGAGTTCGATAACGTTTGCTTTCGCTATGCGCCGGACTTGCCGCCGGCGCTCGACCGCGCCTCCTTCTCGGCCGCGGCGGGCTCGGTCCTCGGGATCGTCGGCCGCAGCGGATCCGGGAAAACAACCATCACCCGACTGCTACAGGGCCTGTATGCCGCCGAGCAAGGCATCGTCCGGCTCGATGGCTACGATATCCGCGAGATTGACCTGGTGCATCTGCGTCGCAGCATCGGCGTCGTGCTGCAGGAAAATTTCCTGTTCCGCGGCACGGTCCGCCAGAACATCGCAGCGGCCCATCCCTCGGCCAGTCTCGACGAGATCGTCGCGGCGGCGCGCCTCGCCGGCGCTGACGAGTTCATCGAGCGGTTGCCTCGGGGCTTCGACACCATGCTCGAAGAAAACGGGCAGAATCTCTCGGGGGGTCAGAAGCAGCGGCTGGCTATTGCGCGCGCGCTGGTGACGCGGCCTCGGCTGCTCATCTTTGACGAGGCCACCAGCGCACTCGACCCGGAAAGCGAGGCCATCGTCCGCCAGAACCTGCGCCGCATCGCCAGCGGGCGTACTGTCATCATCGTGTCGCACCGCCTGGCGACCTTGGTCGAGGCGGATGCCATCATGGTGCTCGACCGGGGCAAGATCACCGATATCGGCCAGCATGGCGAGCTGCTGCAACGATGCACAGGTTATCTGAGCCTGTGGAATCAGCAGATGCGAAACGTGGCATGAAGAGCCAACAGAGGGACCCAACCCAGCCGCGGCCCGTGGCGGCGCGAGCGAGCGGCGAGGTCATCGCCCTGGCGCCCCGGCGCCGCGCCACGCTTGTTGCGTTCCATTCGGACGCGCTGGAGATCGAGCACCGAGCGCTGCCAGGTGTTACACGCCTCACCCTGTACGCAGTCGCTGGCCTGATCCTGTGCGCGGTGGCTTGGGCCTATTGGTCGCATATCGATCGGGTTGTTGTGGCGGCCGGCCGGTTGGTGACCACCTCGCCCAATCTGGTCGTCCAGCCTCTGGAAACCTCGGTGATCCGCAGCATCGATGTGGCGGTGGGCGAGGTCGTGCGGCGTGGCGATACCTTGGCGACCTTGGATTCGACCTTTTCCGAGGCCGATGTCGCCGTGCTGCGCGACCGGCTGAGCAGCCGCTCGGCCCAGGTGGCGAGGCTGGAGGCCGAGCTCGGCGGCCGACCCTACGTCACCAAGGCGGTGGCGGTGTCGGGCTACGAGCGGCTTCAGGCGGAGAGTTTCGCGCAGCGCCAAGCCTATCTGGAGGCGAAGCGGCGCGAGTATGACGCCCGCCGCGGGCGGGCCGCGGCCAAGCTGGAGACCAACAGGCGGGATCAGGACAGCCTGCAGCAGCGATTGGTTGCGGTGCGTGAGCTTGAGGCGATGCGCGTTCAGCTCCTGGCCAGCCAGATCGGCTCGCGCGTCAGCCTGCTGGAAATCCGCAATGTCAGGCTGGAGCTGGAGGGCAGGCTCGAACATCTGCGACAGGAGCTGGCCGAGCTCGCGCAGGAAATGGCAGCGATCACGGCCGAGCATGACGCCTTTCTGGAGCAGTTCCGGCAGGACACGCTCGATGAGCTGATCCGGCAGCGCGGCGAGCGGGATGCGGCGGCCGAGGAGCTGAACAAGGCCACCTTGCGCCAGCGCATGGTCACGCTGACGGCGCCTGCGGATGCGGTTGTGCTGGAGGTGGCCAACCGGTCCGTGGGATCGGTCGTCCGCGAAGCGGAGACCTTGCTCACGCTCGTACCGCTGAACGCGCCCCTGGAAGCGGAGCTGTCCGTTGAGGCGCGCGACATCGGTCGACTGGCGGTGAATCAAGCCGTGCAGGTGAAGCTGGACGCCTTTCCGTACCAGGAGCACGGCATGGTGCCTGGGCAGCTGCGCGTCATCAGCGAGGGCTCCTTTCTCAAGGATCGGGAGCAGGGCAGCGACCCAGTGTACCGGGCACGCATTCATCTGGGTGATGCCATGCTGCGGGGCGTGCCGGACAATACACGGCTGCTGCCCGGCATGACCGTGGTCGGTGAGATCAAGGTCGGGCAGCGCAACGTGTTGTCGTATTTCCTTCATCCATTGCTGCGGGGGCTCGATGAGAGCCTCCGCGAGCCCTGACGCTTAGCGGGGAGCCGGGTCATAATGGCAGAGAAAGACCTCACGCAGGTCACGTTCGGTGCAAGCCACCATGCGGCTGCGAGCAGTCCGGACCTCGCTCCAGCCGATGCAGCGCAGCCGCTGGACCTGGCGGCGCCAACCACCACGCGCGCACTGTCAGCGACCAGTAGCGGCGAGCCCTCACCGGCGACCCGCACCGTGACAGCCAGCCCGACGCGGGTGGATGCCCCGGGCCTGCCGGGCGAGGAGATAGCAGCCGACTTTACCCTGTCGCTGCAGGCCGACCCGACGAGCAGTTCGTCACTGACACCTCTGGATCCGCTGACGGCGACCTCGTTGGCGATGTCCAGCACGGGCTCGCGCCTCGAGGTCAGCCCCATGCTCCCGCCCCAGGGCAACGGATCCTCGCCGACGCCGCCAGTGGCTGGTACCCCCTCGCTGACCGGATCGAGCCTCACTCTCACCCAGGCAGCCGACACGGCCAGCGGGACCTCTGCCACCGCGGCGGCGCCCGAGTCCAACGCCAAGAATTTCACCGTGTCGACGGCGATAACGGCTGCGGCGAATGCCATCGTCCTCGAGAATCAGAAGCAGGGAAACCCGCAGAGCGAGTGGGACCTGCTCAACGGCCCCTCCGCCTCGATCGAGGGATTCACGACGGATATCAGCTACAACGTCGGCGCCGTCGTCAAATTCAAGATCAACACCGATGCGAGCAAGTACCGCATCGATATCTACCGGCTGGGCTATTACGGCGGCATGGGCGCGCGCAAGGTCGGCAGCGTCGAGCACAACGCCACAGCGGCGCTGGTGCAGCCGACGCCCCTCCGCGATGCCGCGACCGGGCTCGTCGACGCCGGCAACTGGACCGTCAGCGACAGCTGGGACATGCCAGACGACCTGGTCTCCGGTGTCTATATCGCCAAGCTCGTGCGCGAAGATGGCACGCTCGGTGAGAACCATGTTCCCTTCATTGTCCGCAACGACGCCTCCACCAGCGACATCGTGTTCCAGACGTCGGACACCACCTGGCAGGCCTATAATGGCTGGGGTGGGGCCAATCTGTATGGCGGCAACGGGCCGGGCGGCGACTCGGCCCCGGGTCGCGCCTACAAGGTCAGCTACAACCGTCCGATTACGACCCGCGAAGGCGGTGGCACCTATGCCGGGCCGTGGGATTTTGTCTTCGGCGCGGAGTACCCCGCTCTCCGGTGGATGGAGGAGAACGGCTACGACGTCTCCTATATCTCGGGGGTCGACACCGACCGCTACGGCCAGCGCCTGCTCAATCACAAGGTCTTCGTGTCGTCCGGCCATGACGAGTACTGGTCCGGCAAGCAGCGGGCAAATGTCGAGGCGGCGCGCGATGCCGGCGTCAATCTCGCCTTCCTCGGCGGCAACGACGTGTATTGGAAGACCCGTTGGGAGGGTAGCATTGCGAGTGACGGGTCTGACTACCGCACCCTGGTGAGCTACAAAGAGACGCGGGCTGGCGGCAAGATCGATCCGAGCACCGAGTGGACGGGGACCTGGCGGGACCTCAGCGCCGATCCTGCCGGCGGCGCGCGACCCGAGAACAGCTTGCTCGGCACGATGTTCCAGGTCGACAGCTACCGCGCCGACACGATCACCATTCCCTACGAGCAGACCAAGCTGCGCTTCTGGCGCAACACGGCCGTCGCCAACACGGCGCCCGGCGATGCGGCCAGCCTGGTGCCGAACCTCCTCGGCTATGAATGGAACATCGCACCCGACAACGGCTTCGATCCCGCTGGCCTGGTCCGGTTGTCGACCACGACCCTGAACGTCGACACGATGTTGCTGGACTACGGGACCACGGTCGGCCAGGGCACGGCCACGCACAACCTGACGCTCTACCGCGCACCGAGCGGCGCCCTGGTGTTCAGCTCCGGAACAGTCTACTGGACCTGGGGACTGGACGACAACCACGACGCCACCCCGACGCCGACCGACCCGAACGTCCAGCAAGCCATGGTCAACCTGTTCGCCGATATGGGCGTACAGCCACAGACCCTGCAGGCCAGCCTCGTGCTGGCCACCAAGTCCACAGACCGCACCGCCCCGATCTCCAAAATCACCGCCCCGGCCGGCGGGACGACGGTGCAGGCGGGCATGCTGGTCACCCTGACGGGTACCGTCAGCGACATCGGCGGGCAGGCCGCCGGCGTCGAGGTGTCCACCGACGGCGGCAAGAGCTGGTGGACGGCCAACAGTACGGCGTCCAGCTGGACCTACACCTGGCGGACGCCGGCGGCCGGAACCTACACCATCCTGTCGCGCGCGGTGGATGACAGCCTGAACATCGAGGCGTCCGGTCCGGGCCTGTCCATGACCGTCGCACCCAGCAACCGGGTCACGCTATTCGATTCCAGCGAGGGGCCGGCCCCCTTCCCCAGCAAACTGCCGGCCACGCCGACCACGGTCTGCTGCAATGTTTGCCTGGTGCATGTGTTCGGACCGACCGAGCTGGGGGTGAAGTTCCTGTCAGCGAGCAGCGGCACCATCTCCGGCATTCGGTATTACAAGAATGACGGCAATACCGGGCCGCATGTCGGCAACCTGTGGACGTCGGATGGCACATTGCTGGCGTCGGCAACCTTCTCGGCCGAGAGTGCCAGCGGGTGGCAGCAGGTCGATTTTGCGACGCCCGTGGCCATCGCCGCCAACACCACCTACGTCGCCTCCTACCACACAACGACAGGGGTCTACCTCGCCAGTCCGGTGTCGTATTTCTCGGTCGCGCATACCAGCGGCCCGCTGACCGCGCTCGCCAGCGCCTGGCCGAACGGCCCGAACGGGCTCATCGCCTATGGCCCGGCCGGCACCTTCCCCACCGGCGTCCCGCAGGGGTCTGCCAACTACTGGGTCGATGTTGCGTTCAATCCCTACGCCGCCGCCGGCAACCGGGCGCCCACGGCGGTCGCCGACAGCGGCTTCCTCACCAGCCGTGGCACGGCCGTGCAAATCACCCTGGCGGGCCTTCTGACGAACGACACCGATCCGGATGGCGACCCGCTCGGCATCGCCAGTGTGGCGAACGGCAGCCATGGTACGGTCGCCTACAACCCAACAACCCGCCTCGTCACCTTCACGCCTGATGCGGGATATACGGGGCCGGCGAGCTTTACCTATACCGTCACCGATGGCCGCGGCAGTACCGCGACGGCGCAGGTGGGGGTCGAGGTCGGCCAGGCATCGACGGCGGTCGGCCTGTTCAGCGCCAACGATGTCCCCGCCACCATCTCGACGAGCGACCCGAGCGCGATCGAGCTTGGCGTGCGCTTCACGGCGCAGACGG
>NZ_JCACHU010000087.1:7709-28084 GCF_059504005.1 Belnapia sp.
AGCCGGTCACGGTGACCGCCGGCAGCACCCTGGTCGCCTCCTACCACACCAATACCGGCTACTACGCCTCCTCGTCGGGCTACTTCTCGACCGGCTACGACAGCGGGCCGCTCACCGTGGCGCCCAATGGCGGCGTCTTCGCCTATGGCGCCAGCACCTTCCCGACCAGCAGCTACAACAACGCCAACTACTGGGTCGACGTGCTGTTCAACCCGGTGCCCAACCGCGACCCGGTGGTCAATGATGATGGCGGCTTCCGGGCCAGCCAGGGGGCGCCCTTGACCATCGCCGCCGCGACCCTGCTGGGCAATGACAGCGACCCGGACGGCAATCCGCTGACGATCAGCAGCGTCACCGCCGGCAGCGGCGGCACCGTGACCTTCGATGCGGCCACCCAGCTGGTGACCTTCACGCCAACGGCGGGCGCCACCGGGCCGGCGAACTTCAGCTACACCGCAACCGATGGCCGCGGCGGCACCGCGACAGCTCAGGTGGGGGTCGAGGTCGGCCCGACGCCGACCCTGACCCTGTTCGATGCCAGCACCCTCCCCGCCACCATTTCGACGAGCGACCCGAGCGCGATCGAGCTTGGCGTGCGCTTCACGGCGCAGACGGGCGGCACCATCACCGGGCTGCGCTTCTTCAAGGGGCCGCAGAACACCGGCACCCATGTCGGCAACCTGTGGTCAGCCAACGGCACCCTGCTCGCTACCGCCACCTTCACCGCCGAGACGGCCAGCGGCTGGCAGCAGGTCAACTTCGCCCAGCCGGTCACGGTGACCGCCGGCAGCACCCTGGTCGCCTCCTACCACACCAATACTGGACATTACTCGGCCGCGCCGGGATACTTCTCCACATCCCGTGAGAGCGGGCCGCTCCTTGCTCCGGCGGGTAACAATGGCGTCTTCGCCTATGGCGCCAGCGCCTTCCCGACCAGCAGCTACAACGCCACCAACTATGGGGTGGATGTGATTTTCCAAGGCCAGTTGGCCGCCTGAGGATCAAGAGATGTACCCTGAACTGTATACGGACGGCGTCGGCGAGATCATGGTGAGCGGATCGATCGTCAGAGTCGATCTCGTCAGCCTGTCGATGACCGAGCGCGATGCTAACAACACGCCGAAGTCCGTGCCCCGACAGCGGCTCATTTTTTCGGTGGAGGGATTTGCGAACTCGGTCGACGTCATGCAAAAGGCGTTGCAGAGCTTGATCGATTCCGGTGTGGTGAGGAAAGCCGGGACGCCAGGCGGAACCGCTGCGCCCCAGCCCGATCAGCTACCGCATGCGCGGGCTGGCGTCTCGCCCAACTTCCGCTGATGCGCCACGGCCGGGCTCCGCCGCAGCCGAAACGGCATGGTCCGGCTGCGGCATGTCAACCGTGGTGCCAAGCCGGAAACGGATCGGGCCATGCCGCCCAGGCAGCGGGTCCCGCCGCCCATTCTGTATCGGTCAACAGGCAGGCCTCGAGAGCCCCGCGCAACGCGCGCTCGTCCATGCCTGTGCCGATGAACACGATTTCCTGGCGCCTGTCGCCAAACGGCGGCTGCCAGAACGAGGCGGCACGGGCATGCCACAGTGGATCCGCCGGCCATAGCGATCGATCCACGGCATCCAACCAGGGGCCAGCTGCCTGCACCCGGCCCACGGCGCCAGCGAGCTGCCAAGCCCCAGCCTGATCCATGCGCGTGGCCAACCAAAAAAAACCTTTGGCCCGGAGCAGGCCAGGCAAATCCCCTTGAATGAAGCGGTACCAGCGGGTTGGATGCAAGGGACGGCGGGCCCGCCAGACAAAGCTGGTGATGCCGAATTCACTGCTTTCCGGCAAGGCATGCCCGGCCAAAGCCTGCATCCATCCCGCCGAACGACTGGCGCGGTCAGCATCGAACCGGTTGGTATGCAGCACGCGGTCCAGCGGAACCCGGCCTTCGACGCTCGTGATGATATCAGCGCCGGGATTGAGAGCGGCCAGGACGCCGCGCATCCGGTCAAGCTCTGCCGGTGTCACCATATCCGCCTTGTTGACGACGATAATGTCGGCAAACTCGACCTGGTCGATGAGGAGTTCTGCCAACATCCGGCGGTCATCATGACCGGCGGCTTGGCCACGCTTGCGGAGCGTGTCGCTGCTCACATAATCTACGGGAAAGGCGCGAGCGTCGACAACGGTCAGCATGGCATCCAGCCGGGCATGGTCGCCGAGACAAAAGCCCTTCGCCGTGCGGAAACCAAAACTCGCCGCAACCGGCATGGGCTCGGAAATGCCGGTGCTCTCAATCAGCAGAGCATCGAAGCGGCCCTCCTCGGCCAGTGTGGCGACCTCCTTGATCAGGTCCTCGCGCAACGTGCAGCAGATGCAGCCATTGGACATCTCGACCAAGCGTTCCTCGGTGCGCCGCAGTCCACCGCTTTGCGACACGAGGGCCGCGTCAATATTCACCTCCGACATATCGTTAACGATCACGGCAACGCGCAGGCCATCGCGGTTGGCCAGGATATGATTCAACAATGTCGTCTTGCCAGCTCCCAAGAAGCCCGACAGCACGGTCACTGGCAAGCGGCTAGAAGTATTGTGCATCATGTCACGATTTAAGCATCGCCTCGCCTGGTTCTCAACAGGAACCTCCTGAGGCCGAGACTCGAGGCGCGCACGCGTCACCCTCCTCGGCCAGAGGCCAGGCGCGGTCCGCCGACGTGCTGGCTGACCTGCTGGGCCGTGTCGTGTTTGCCCCGCGCCGACCTCTGCATGTCGCCGCGGCAGCTCGCGAGGCCCCTGACCAGGGCGATGGTGTGACCCGCCGCGTCCGACGGTCGCGCGCCGTCTTGCAGGCAACCGCGCCGCCGTCGAAGGCGGTCACCATGGGCGCCTTTTATTGATTTGGTCCTCATTATTTTGACTGTGCGGCGTAGCGGAACTGCGGATGCTGGAAGATGGAGCGGATCCGCTGTGGCCGCCCGGCAAGGCTGCGCATGTGGCTGATTGCGGCGCGCTTCAGCTGCGCCTTGCTGCGCGCCGGCGCCTTTCGCGGGACCGCCTGCTTGAGGTCGGCGTTCACCCCCTCATCCGGGTTGAGGTCGGGACTATAGGGCGGCAGGTACTGCACCTCGATCCTGGAGCTATGCCGAGCAAGCCAGTCCTGAACCAGACGGGCACGGTGCACCCGCAGCCGGTCCAGGATGAGGAAGACCTTGCGGCGGGCTTCCCGGATCAGGCGCTCGAGGAAGCGGATCAGGGTCGAGGCGTTGACCGCGCCGTCGACGATCATCCAGCGCAGTTCGCCCTTGTTGGCTACCGCCGAGATGGGGCTCAAGCTGGCCCGCTTGTGGCAGACCCGAACCAGCGGTGTCCGGCCACGCGGGGCGTAGCCGCGGCCGCGCACGTCGTCCGAGCGCAGGCCGGTCTCGTCGCCCCAGAAGATGATGCCCCGAGCCTGCTTGGCATGCATGACAATGGCCGGGTACTCCCGCCGCAGCCAGCGCCGCACCGCCGCCGGGTCCTGCTCATAGGCCCGCCGGATCGGCTTCTGGGCGGTGAAGCCCCAGCGAAGGTACTTGCCCACGGTTCGCACCGCCAGCTCGACCCCGCACTGGCGGGCGATCAGCAGCCCCACCGCCGCCCGGCTCCAAAGCGCAAACGGCAAGCCCAGCTCATCTGGCGTGTGACGGCGGATCAGCGTCTGCACCTCGGCTTCCTGAGCCGCATCCAGCAGGCGCTGTTCGTCGGGCTTGCGGCTGCGCGGCTTGCTGACCAGGCCCTTGCTGCCCTCCGCCGCGTAGCGCTGGCAGATGTCAATCACCCCGGTCCGGCTCAGCCCGACCTGCTCGGCGATTTTCCGATAGGTCAGGCCGCGCTGGCGGAGCCCGACCACCTGCCGCCGGCGCTCTTCCTGAGCCGCCGCGGGCAGCTTGCGCATGTCCACGTGCCTCATGCCCGTGAACTTGGCTCCCCACTCAATCAGATCAAGACAATGGGGGCCGCGTCAATAAGGGGCAGCCCCGAGCAGCACGGGGGTGCGCTCTGTCGGTAGCGGGCATCCCTCCTGCGCCGCAGTGGGTCTGTGTTGTAGAAGACCGTGTGTCGCCTCAGCCTGGATGCACCGACAGCGTGCGAGATCTGGGCCAGGTGGCGTCCCCAGGACGCTGTGCCTGCAGTGGCGCGGCGGCGCCACCCTTGGATAGGGCGCCCGTGGGCCGGATCGCCAATCGCCGCTTCAGCCCGGCTCGACCGCCGCGGCCAGGGCGGCGAGCCCCATCTCGAGCGGGGTCTGCGCGGCGCAGCCAAGCGCGGCCGTCGCCGCGGCCGGACTGCCGAGCGAGGCGCGGATATCACCCATCCGAGCGGGGCCAAATTGCAGCACCGGCTGTGCCTGCCCGAAGGTCGCCGCGATGAGGGCGGCCAGGTCGATGATCGCGGTGGCGCGGCCGGTGCAGACATTGAAGAGGCGCGCCTGCGGGGCTGCCGCCCGCTCGAGCAGGGCCATGCCGGTCAGCAAATGCTGCACCACATCGGCGACGAAGACGAAGTCGCGGGTTTGGCGCCCGTCGCCATGCACCGCGATGGCCTGGCCGCTGGCAACCCGTGCCGCAAACAGCGAGATGACCCCGGAATAGGGTGACGTCGGGTCCTGCCGCGGCCCGTAGACGTTGAAGAACCGGAAACCGATGCTCGGCACCCCGTGCACCGCGGCCGCGACGCGGGCATGCAGCTCCGAGGCCAGCTTATCAGCGCCATAGGCAGTGCGGGGCTGCAGCGGCACCCCGTCCTCGCGGATCGGTCCCTCGCCCTGGTCGCCATAGACCGCAGCCGACGAGGCATAGGCCACTGGCACGGCGCGGCCCTCCGGCCCGGCGTGACGCGCCGCATCCAGCACGGCGACGGTGCCGGTGGCGTTGACGCGGTGGGTGCCCACCCAGTCCTCGTTGGAGCGCGCGACGGAGGCGATGGCGGCGAGGTGGAAGCAGCCCGCCACCCCGTCCATCGCCTGGCGCACTGCGGCGGGATCGGCGACGTCGCCGATCCGGAGGTCGCAGCGCGGGTCCAGATTGTCACGCTTGCCGGTGGAGAGATCGTCGAGGATGCGGACCGCCTGGCCCCGGGCGAGCAGCGCGTCCGCCAGATGCGAGCCAATGAAGCCGGCACCGCCGGTGATGAGATAGGGCCGAGGCGAGGGCAAAGATGGCATCGAGGTCATGGCGTAAGATTCCCGGACGTTGGTGAAGGAACGGTGTGGGTGAAGCCGGACAGTCTGCTGTGGGTCGGCCGCATGGCCCAGCAGGCCAGACCAGCGTCCCGCTCAGGGCGGCCACCGACAGCGGAGCGGGCCGCAAGAGCGGAACCTGGCTTGGCGGACGCGACTGGATGGCGGGGCTGCAGGCTGGACGAGACCGTGCGATGGCTGCAGGCCTGCTGCTCCCCCTGCATTACCAGCTCTCCCCATCGCGCAGCGCATAGACCAGGCGCCCAGCCCATTCCCGCAGAGCGAACCAGCTGGTGCCAAGATAGTCGGCGCGCGGCACCCATTGCGACCAGCAAGCGCCGTTCGGACGCTTGTCAATCCGTACCGGCGCGGCCCTGGTGGCGACGCCTGCGCGCGCGAAGGCCTCGTGCGACCGCGGCATATGCCAGGCATGGGTCACCAGCCAAGCGGCCCTGATGCCGGCCTCGCGCAGCAGGGCGGCGCTGAACTCGGCATTTTCGCGGGTGTCGCGTGCATGCGATTCGATCCACCGCACCGGAACACCGAAATCCTCGGCGAGGCTCCGCGCCATGAGCGCGGCGAGCGGCGGATCACCGCGCTGGATCGGACCGCCCGTGACCAGCACCGGCAGCCCGGTGCGCCGGTGCTGCGCTGCCCCAGCGCGCAGGCGCTCCAAGGTCAGAGGACCGACCTCCGGCTCTGCCCCGCCAGCACGGCGCGCCACCTCGGCGCTGAGGATGATGATGGCGGCAGGAGGCACGACGGCCGCCGTCTCCGATACCGTGGTTTCCGCGGTAAGGTCATGTTCAAGGGAAGCAATGAGGTGTCCGGACACGAAGGGTGTGGCGAGCAGCAAAACCCCTAGGGCCGCAGCCGCCACCAGTAAGCTGCGTCCGGCCTGGTGTTCCCTGTCGCGCCAAGCCAGGATTCCGCCCGTCAAAGCGGCCAAGACAAAAAGTACCGGTGGCAGCAGCAGCGCGGTCAGGAAGGCTTGGAGAGACATCGAGGCTTGGCTTTGGCAGGAAAGAGGATGGGATGCACGACAGGGTCCATGCTAGACTTTTTTTAGTTACCCAAACGACCGGCTCCGGGATGAGCCATTTTCAGGATCAGTGTGGGTAGCCGAGTGCATCATGTTAGTGAGGCATCGGCTCCGGCACACTGTACTTGGCATTAAGGAGACCGGCATGCCCGAGCGCTCGACAACGCCTTCTTACCATCAGCCGAACCGTGTGCGGCCATTCCTGATGCTTCGATGGGTAGGTTTCTTGGGCCTTTGGGCGATTATGATGACTAGCGGTTGTGCCGCAGCGCGGACGCTCGAGGTCGGGCCTGGTCAGACCTATGCGCGGCCTTCGGAGGCGGCTGCCGCGGCGCGCGATGGTGACCGAGTGGTCATTGCACCCGGTGAGTATTTTGATTGCGCAGTCTGGCAACAGAACGACCTGACCATCGAAGGTATATCCGGTGGTGCGGAAGGCCGCGGCACAGTGATTACCGACAAGCCATGCCAGGGCAAAGCGCTGTTCGTGATCACGGGCAACCGTGTGACGGTGCGTGGCTTAACCCTGCAACGCGCGCGTGTTCCCGATGGGAATGGGGCGGGCATTCGGGCTGAGGGACAAGACCTGCTCGTCGAGCGCGTCCGTTTCCTCGATAACCAGAACGGTATTCTCGCGGCAGACCAGCCGCGGAGCACACTGATCATACGCAGTAGCGAGTTTCTGCGGAACGGCACCTGCGAGCAGGCCTGCGCCCATGGCATCTACGTGAACCGTCTAGCGTTGCTGCGGGTGGAGCGCTCTACCTTCCGGACGACGCGCCAGGGGCACCACATTAAATCTCGCGCCATGAGAACAGAGGTGGTGGACAGTGACATCGCCGACGGACCGGACGGAACGGCGAGCTACCTGATCGATGTTCCGAATGGCGGAGCCGTGCTGATTCGCGGTAACCGGCTGGAGAAGGGGCCGAAAGCCGAAAACCATCGAGCCGCCATAGCGATCGGGGCGGAGGGCGTTGACCGTCCAACGCCGGAGATCCTGGTGGAGGATAACCGGTTTCGGATGGACGGGGCTTACCAACCGGCCTTCGTGCTGAACATCACTGCCACGCCCGCAATCCTGCGAAGCAATGTAATCGAAGGGCAGGCAACGCCATTGCTCGGCGATGGATCAGTCAGCGGGAGGCGTTGAGGCAAGGCGACAATTCAGCTGGCCTGGCCTGATGAACAACCGGCAGGGCCGGCCTGTCCGGCATACACGTGACGATAAATGTTAGTAAAGACCCGCTACTCTTGGGCTTTGTAACCAGAGCCAGACGCGGAGCGGGCCCGATCCTAACCGACCCATCCCCTGAGATCGACCTTCTCCTCGCCACAGCCCGCTCAGGGCTGGACGAGGCGGATCAGGCTCGCCTGGTTGTGGCCATCGGGCGCAATCCCGATTGGCACGGCCTCATTGCCGCGGCGCTGGCGCATGGCACGGCGCCCTTCCTGTGCCACCACCTGCTCGAGACGGTGCCGGAGGCGCTGCCGCCCGACTTGGCAGAGGCGGCGGCTTCCCATCGCGCTGCCGCGCGCCAAGCCTTCGCGGCGGGTAAGGCAGAGCTGCTGGGCCTCATCGCTGCGCTGGCGCAGGCGGGCATTGAGGCGCTGCCCTTCAAGGGGCCGGCTCTCGCTTGGCAGGCCTATGGCCCTCCTGCAGCAGCGCTGCGCAACTTCCGCGACCTCGACCTGCTAATCCGGCCCGGGGATATCGACCGCTGCCTGGCCACCCTGGAACAGCTTGGCTTCCGCTCGCCGGTGGCTGATCTCAGCCCCGCAATCCTGGCAGCGTACCGGGCGCATAACGGTCAGGACATCCTGTTTCCCGAAGCGAACGTGCAGCACCTGCCGGTGGAGCCGCACTGGGCCTTCGCGCCGGGTAATTTCGGTACCAGCCTCGTGCCGGACACGCTGTGGCCGCGGGCAGTGCCGCTCGGCCTGGAGGAGGGTGTCACGCTGCGCACCCTGTCACCCGAGGATGCGCTGCTGGTCGCCGCCCTGCATGGCGGCAAGGAACAATGGGCTCGGCTGATTTGGGTGGCGGATGTGGCGGCGCTGTTGCGCCGCTGCGGGGCGGCGCTCGACTGGGACCAGGTGTTGGAACGGGCATGCCAGGCGGGATTGCGGCGCATGCTGCTGCTGGCCGTGGCACTGGCCGAGGATCTGCTCGGCACGGCCCCACTGCCGCCGGCGCTGCGCCGCCACATGGCCGCTGACCACGTCTGTCAGGGCTTGGTTGCCACGGCGCGGGCACGGCTGCTGACCGGTCCCGGCGATGCGGATGGGGAGGAACCCTCGGTGTTCCGCCCCTCGCGCTTCATCTGGCAGGCGCATGACGACCTGCCCGCTCGGCTGCGCTATCTGGCTGCCACCCTAACCGCCGTGCGGCCGCACCACTTCCGCCTGCTGAAGCTACCGCCGGCGCTGCACTTTGCCTATCCGGTCGTGCGGCTTGCGCATGACTATCTGGCGCTGCCGCTCTGGCGCGCGGGCAAGGCCGTGTTGCGGCACGATCGTTCAGGCGACGCCACCGCGGAGCGGCGTGCAAGATGACCGGCGTGAGACCTGCCTTGGGCACGCATGCCTTCCCACTCGACGGCTGTGCGTTGCTGCTTTCCGAGCCGCGGCAGGAGCTACATATCCTGAACGAGGCCGGCGCCCATCTGTGGCGCCTGCTCGAGGAGGGACGGAGCCGGGTCGCCATCCGGCAGGCCCTAGCACAGACGCTCGGCTTATCTGATCATGCGGCGGGGGTGCTGTTGCAAGACACCTTGGGCATTTGGACCGCACAAGGTTTGGTGACGCCGGGATCGGCCGTCGGGCGTCGGGCGGGAACACCGCCGCCGCCGACCGACGCGGCAGCCATTCCCGCAACCGCCGCACGCCGCCGACGGGTGGGGACCCCCAGGATTGCGGTGACGCATTGCTACAGGCTGCTCGACACCCGCTTCCGGATCAACTTCGCCACCCAAGACCTGGCTGAGGCGGTCCATCCCGTGTTGGCGCATTTGGCGGTGCAGACAGCCGACGAGGCAGAGGAGATGCGCCTCGACATCGTGCCGCGGCAGGGGCGCATCCTACTCCTCTGTGGCGGCGAGATCTGGAATACCTGTGCCGACATCGCGGGTCTAGCGCCCCTAGTCAAGGGGGAGGTCTGGGCCAAGGCGGTTAACCGGCAGGGCGGGGCCCTGCTAGGCCTGCATGCTGGCGTCGTTACCAGCCCGAACGGGGCAGTACTGCTGCCGGGCGCGTCCGGCAGCGGCAAGTCGACGCTGACCGCGCTGCTCGTGCAGGCCGGCTTCACCTATTATTCGGACGAGCTCGCCCTGCTGCGCGACGACGACCTACAGGTGCTGCCCGTGCCGCTGGCCTTCTGTGTCAAGCAGAGTGGGGTGGCGGCACTGGTACCGCACTATCCCGCCCTGGCGGCGCAGCCGCGCTTCCATCTCCGGGCGGACGGGAAGCGGGTGACCTATGTGGCACCGCCGCCCGCGCGCCTGCCGCGGCTTGGTGAGGCGAGCCCGGTTCAGGTGGCGATTTTTCCCCGCCACGTCGGGGAGACGGCAGAAGCCCAGCTCGAGCGGCTGACGCCGCTGACGTCGTTGCAGCGTCTTTTGAGCGAGTGTTTGGTGGTGGGGATGCGGTTGGACGCTGCCCGCGTCGGTGCCTTGGTCCGCTGGATCGGCGCCGTGCCCTGCTTTGCTCTGCGCTATGCGACCTCGGCGCAAGCCCTCGATGGGGTGCAGCAAATCCTGGCGCAAGTTCCGCCGGCGCAGCATAGTTCCGAGACGCGCGGGTAGCCTGCCCAGGTCATTTTCAGCGGGCTAGAAGGCACCCGCCTTGGGCGCATCGCCGTGGGGCAGGCGGTCGAGCCGTCATCCGACAACCAGAGATCCAGCCGGCCGCAGGCTGGGCTGTGAGTAGGCACTCCCGAAGCCTGTCCGGCTTCGGGAGCAGCCCGCCGAGATTGCCTCGACTTACTTCTTGCCGCCGGGGGGGCCGCCGGGGGGGCCGCCGGGGGGACCACCGGGGGGGCCGCCGGGGGGACCACCGGGGCCGGAAGACGGGCCGTAAGAGGCCGCCATGCTCCGCTTGGTGGAAGCGGCCAGCAGCAACGTCGCGGCGGGCGCCGCCACGGCATACTGGCCGCCCTTGACCAGAAGGGCTCGTCGCTCCGGATCGGCAGACCGGTCCGCGTCCTGATTGCTCATCGAAGGCGTTACCTTTCACGCTAAGAAGGTGGCTGACTGTATCCGGCCATCTCAGGCTAGGAAAAGAGGTTTTATTAATGAGATGGTAAATTTATGGCGTCTTAGCTTTTAAGAAATGGCATGTGAATGGCATCGGACCCCCTGTTGGGCGGGAGGCTGCTCACGAGGTCGCTCGCTTTGCCATGGCGCGGCGGGCGCGCTAGCGCGCTTGCGTCCTGGGCGGCGCCCCATGGCTCCCGCCCACGACCACAAAGACCAAGGCCATGATCAGCGCCAGCACGGCATCTGTCACCTCGGGAGAGCGGCCCGGGATGTGGGTTTGCAGCAGGCTGGTCGCCAGCAACGCCGTTGCCAAGACCGCCGCCGGGACGGGCAGGCGAAGCCCCGCCCGCACCGCCAACCAGAGCAGCGCGCCGTACAGGTAGAGTTTTTGCAGCATCGCCTGCAGGCCGATCTCCCAGCGGCCCCGCAGGGCGGCGCGGAACGGCACCCAATTGAACGGCTGCAGCGGATCCTCATGGAAGGTGAACGGCGCCAGACGCTCGGTCAGGATGACCGTTGCCAGCGCCAGGGCGAGGAAAGCGGCCACTTGGCGCTCATCGCGCATCTGCCGCAGGATCATCCAGGCCAGCAGCCCGAGCCCGAGGCCGAGCACCTCCGCCAGGGACAGGCGGCTGTCGAGGATCGGCACCTGAGCGACCACGGCGCCGAGCAGCAGGCCGGGCACCAGCAGCGGCCAAGCGCGCAGGCCGTGCCCGAGCAGGGCGGCCTCCAGCAGGCGCGCGGCGACCAGCCAAAGCACGGCAAGGCGCAGCGTGTGGAGCGGCTCCAGCACTGGCGTCAGCAGAAGCGGTTTCACGCTGTGCCAGTAATGGTGCAGATCGATGACCGGGACATAGGGATAGAGCCGGTAGCCGAGCCAAGCCAGGACGAGCAACGCGGCGAAAGGCTCGGCCGGGTGCCGCCGTGCGGGCGTTGTGACGTCACCCGCGCGGGACCACCCCGCTGCGCCCAGTACCAAGGCCGCCATGGCCCCGGCCAGGGTGCCGATCGTGTTGAGGACGAGATCCGACACGCTGCTGAACCGCGCGCTGATGTGCAGCTGTGTCACCTCAATGGCGAAGGACAATATCGCGCCCACAGCGGTGGTGAGCAGCAGCCGGAGCATGGCCGACCTTCGGCTGCCGTCCGCGCCCTGCAGCGCCAGGGCCACAAACAGGCCCAACGGCATGTAGAGGACGAGGTTGACGAGCAAGTCGCCGCGGCTGCCGGGCCAGCGCAGCCAACTGGCCGCCAGGGCGGCGAATAGTCCTGCCTCCCCTGGCAAGGCATGAAACCGGAAAGGGTAGAGCGAGCCGTAGATGATGAAGGCGGCGATGAGGGCCACCAGCACCGCCGCGCGCCCGCTGGCGGATCGTCCCCGCGGCACGGAATGGCGCAAGGCTGTGTCGGGGTTTGCGTCGGATGGATGCTCCGTGCCGCCGGATGGTTCAGACAGAATGGTGTGCCAACGCCGGCACGGCGTCCTCCCGCAGCCAGGACAGCGGGAATCGCCGCTGGCCAGGAATCGTTGTGTCCGGCTTTGTCGGTGCCGGCAAGACGCCGCCGTTGGACGACCTGCCGGCGGAGTTTGCGGGATTTCGCGGTGCCGGCACCGTCACCAACAGGCCGCGATGCCCGCGCAAGGGATGCGTCGACATCGGTTGATCAGGCGTCCGCCACGCCCAGCCAGGGCTGGCTGCCAAGGGGCTCGAACGCGGCAGCGCGCCGGAATGCCGCCTGGACCTGCAGTCGCCTGACACCGTCCTGGACCGGACGAGGCATCTCAGCCCGGCAGGCGGTCTCGATGGATGCGACGCAGTTCATGTGCTGGATTGCCCACAACGACACTATCCGGCGCGACCTCCCGAAGAACAACCGCGCCCATCCCGACCAGGGCGCCTGCACCGACGACAACCCCTGGCCGCAGAACGGCCGCGCTGCCGAGATAGCTGCCCGCGCCCAGCCGGACCGAGCCGCTTATCGTGGCCCGCGGGGCGACCACGGCATGAGCCTCCAGCACTGAATCATGGCCGATGACGCAGCCGGGACCAATCCACACATGATCGCCGCAGCGAGCCCGGCCGCCGATCGAGACGCCATAGCCGATGCAGCAGCCGCGGCCGAGCACAGCCTGTGGCGAGACGCCTGACGCCGGATGCACCAGTGTGGCGAAGCGTTCCGCTGGAAGCCCGGCGCGCGCGACGATCGCGGCGCGGGCCGCGTGGTTGCGCTCGCTGCCGATCGCGTTGAGGAAGAGCGCATCGGCGAGCGGCCCACCCGGCACGGCGAGCGCGGCGGCTGCGTCCAGCCCGCCGAAGGTGTGCAAGCCGAGCGCGTTGGGTCCCACCGGGGACGCGTCGTCGAGCAGTCCGGCAAGCTCCCAGGCTGGGGTCACGGCGTTGATCGCCGCCACGATATCCATCACGTCCAACGTGTTCCCGCCGGACCCCAGCACCACCAACCGCTGAACCACACGCGCCCCCGTCATGCTGCCGCCCTGCGCTGGACGGGTCTGTCCTCAGGCCTGGAGCGCGCCGCGCAGCACGGCTACCACCTCGTCCTGCATGCCCTCCGTCATTTGCGGGAACAGCGGCAACAGGATGCTGTTGTCCTGCGCCGCCTCGGATTCCGGCAGCGGGAGGCGCAGTGGCAGGTCGGCATAGGCCTCCTCGCGATGGATGCACATGATGCCACGCCGCGTGGCGACACCACGGTCGAGCATGCGCTGCATGACCGCGCGCTGGCCACTGCCCGCCGGCAGCCGGATGGCATAGCTCTGCCAGTTGGTGCGGGCCCAGCCAGGCTCCGCCGGCACGCCGACCATGGGCACCTCGGCGGCCAGCAGCCGCCCGTACCGCTCGGCCAGCGTGCGCCGCCGCTCGACGATGCTCGGCAGGCGCTTCAGCTGCTCGATGCCTATCGCCGCCTGCACGTCGGTCAGGCGGTAGTTGAAGCCGCAGACCGGGTAATTCTCGAAGATCACCTGCGGGCTGCCATGGCGCACGGTGTCGGGGATGTTCATGCCGTGCTGGCGCAGCAGGCGGAAGCGACGGTCGAGCTCGGGGTCGCGGGTGGTCAGCACGCCGCCGTCGCCGACCGTGACCACCTTGCGCGGATGCAGCGAGAAGCAGGCCACGTCGCCATGCGGCATGCCGACCGGCTGCCAGGCGCCGTCCAGCAAGATCTGCGAGCCGAGCGCGCAGGCCGCATCCTCGATCAGCGGGATGCCATGCGCGCGGGCGATCGGCAGGATGCGCGTCATGTCGCAGGGCATGCCGATCTGGTGGACGATCATGATCGCCCGCGTGCGCGGCGTGATGGCGGCCTCGAGCAGGGCCGGATCGATGGTGTAGGTTGCCGGGTCGATGTCGACGAAGACCGGCACCGCGCCGCATTGGCGGATGGCGTTGGCGCAGGCGATGTAGGTGTGGCTGACGGTGGCCACCTCATCGCCCGGCTTGACGCCCACGGCGAGCAGGGCCAGGTGCAGCGCCGTCGTGCAGTTCGACACGGCCGCGGCATGGGGCGCGCCGACGAGGGCGGCGAAATCCGCCTCGAACCGCGCGACGCGCGGTCCCTGGGTCAGCCAGCCGGAGCGGATGACCTCGGCTGCGGCCTCAGCCTCTTCGGGTCCGATAAGGGGCTGGGTGATCGGAATCATCTCTGACATCTCCCTGGCAAGGACTGAGGCACGTGGCGAGCAGCCGCCTTCAGGCGGTCTGCGAGGCCGGCAT
Organism: Belnapia sp.; assembly: GCF_059504005.1. Classification (NCBI taxonomy): domain Bacteria; kingdom Pseudomonadati; phylum Pseudomonadota; class Alphaproteobacteria; order Acetobacterales; family Roseomonadaceae; genus Belnapia; species Belnapia sp. The sequence goes on from NZ_JCACHU010000087.1 coordinate 21,937, forward strand.
CAAGAGCTTCTCGTCGCGCCACCAGCCGACGAGTTCGGCCAGGCCCTCGGCGAGCGGGATGCTGGCCTCGAAGCCGATGGCCGCGCGCGCCGTGGCGACATCGGCCAGACGCCGCGGCACCGGATTGATCGCGCGGGCCTCCTGGAAGACGGGGGACAGGCCAGGCCGGTCCATCACCTCCGACAGGAGTTGCGCCAGGCCGAGCAGTGAGGTCTCGCTGCCGGTCCCGACATTGAGTGCGATGTCGGAGGCCGGCGCCGCAGCGGCCAGGATATTGGCGCGCGCGACATCGCGCACGTGGATCATGTCCATGGTCTGCAGCCCATCGCCGAAGATGACCGGCGGCTGGCCGTCAGCCAGGCGGTCCATCCAGCGCACCAGCACCTCGGTATAGCGGCCATGGATGTCCATGCGCGGGCCATACACATTGAAGTAGCGCAACGCGACGTAGGACAGGCCATACATATCGTTAAAGGAGCGCAGCAGTCCCTCGCCGAACGCCTTGGCCGCACCATAAAGCGTGCGGTTGTCGTAGGGGTTTTGGTTCTCCGTGGTCGGAAATTCCTGCGCCATCCCATAGACGGACGCGGAGGAGGCGTAGACCACCTTGCGAACCTTGGCGGCCACGCATTGCTCAAACAGGTCATAGGTCGCGGCGACCATCACCTCGAAGGCCGCCCGCGGTTCCTGCGCGCATTGGGTGATGCGCAGCGCGCCCTGGTGAAACACCGTGTCGGCGCTCTCGACCAAGCTCCGCATCAGAGCGCCGTCGCGGATGTCACCCTCGACGAGGCGCACGCGGTTGCTGCTGCGCATGGCATGGGCGAGGTTCTCCGGCCGGCCACGCACCATATTGTCGACCGCGATGATCTCGTCGCAGCCGGCATCGACCAGCAGGTCGATGATGTGCGAGCCGATGAAACCCGCGCCGCCCGTGACCAGGCAGCGCTGGCCGCGCAGGGCGACGAGCGCCCCGGCCAGGGCGGGATCGGCCTTGGCCTCGGGAGCAATGCTGTTAGGCGACATGGGCAGGCACCTTCGCGGCCTGGGCGGCTGGCATGCGGCGGCCGCAGAGCGTGCGCAGCGCGTCGCACACCTGATGCTGCTGCGCCTCCCTCATTTCAGGGAAAATCGGCAGCGAGAGCAGCTCACCCGCGAGCCGCTCGGCCACCGGGAAAGCGCCGGCCCGATAGCCGAGATCGCTGTAGGCCGGTTGCAGATGCACCGGGCAGGGATAGTGCAGCCCGGAGCCGATCCCAGCCTGGGCGAGCTCCCCGCGCAGCCGGTCACGCGCCTCAGCCGCCACGCGGACCGCATAGACATGGTAGACATGCTCGCGGCCGACGGCCGGCTGTGGCGTGGTCAGAGCGACATCGGCGAGCAGCTGGTCGTAGCGGGCGGCGACTGCCTGGCGACGCTCGGTCCATTCGGCAAGGCGCGCCAGCTTCACCCGCAGCAGCGCTCCCTGCAGCTCGTCCATGCGATAGTTAAACCCGTGCCGCACATGGTTGTAGCGGCCGGCCTGGCCCCAGTCGCCGAGCTGACGGACCGTGGCGGCAAGCTCCGCACGGTTGGTGACCACCGCGCCGCCTTCGCCGCAGGCGCCGAGATTCTTGCCGGGGTAGAAGCTGAAGCAACCGATATCGCCGAGCGCGCCAGCCCGCCGCCCGTCATGGTGGACGGCACCATGTGCCTGCGCTGCATCCTCGATCACCGGAATGCCGTAGCGCCCGGCAATCGCCAGGATCGCGTCCATGTCGGCCAGTCGGCCATGCAAGTGGACCGGAATGATCGCCTTGGTGCGCGGCGTGATGGCGCGCTCCAGCGCGGCAGGGTCCATGTTGAAGGTCGCTGGATCGACATCGACCAAGACGGGCGTTGCGTCGGCATAACGAATGGCCGCGACGGTGGCCACGAAGGTCATGGCGACGGTGGCGACCTCGTCGCCGCGGCCGATGCCGAGAGCGAGGAGCGCCAAATGCAGTGCCGAGGTGCCGGTGTTCACCGCCATGGCCTCGCGTGTGCCGCAATAGGCGGCGAAGTCCTGCTCAAAAGCGGCGACGCGGCGGCCGGCAACATACTCGCCACTGGCCAACACCTCGAGCGCAGCAGCGTTCAGCTCGTCGCGCAGGCTGGCATACTGAGCTTTCAGATCAAGCAGCGGGATCACGGGTCGGTCCTTTGCAGGGGGCAGCAGTCATGGTCTGATGGACGAAGACGATCTAGAGCGGCGGCGGCGCGCGGCGCCTCAGGAGGCGAGCCGCCAGGGCTCGATCTCGACGGGGTGGCCGCGCTGGGCCAGTGAGGCCATGGCACATTCCAGCGTCCTGACCACACGGAGGCCGCTCTCGCCCGAGGTCACGGGGGCTGTACCCGTCTCGATGCAGTGCACGAAATGCTCCAGCTCGGTCAGCAGCGCCTCTTTGACGGAGAGCTGCGGGGCCCACATGTCGCCTGAGCGGTAGGACACCCGCAGATCGGTCTCGCCTGCCTCCGTACCCGCCGAGACGCCGCGATCGTAAATCTTCACCTTCTCGCTGGGCTGCAGATCATCATAGACGATCATGCGGCGGCTGCCGCCGATCAGCGTCTGGCGGACCTTCACCGGCGCGAGCCAATTGACATTCAGGTGAGCGACGGCGCCGCTGCCGTAGAACAGGGTCAAGTGCGCCATGTTCTCGAGATTGCCGCGGATATGTCCCACCCCGCTGGCTGATACCGAGACCGGCTGCTCCGGCATCACGAAGTCCAGAATAGACAGGTCGTGCACCGCAAGGTCCCAGATCACGTTCACGTCGCGCTGGAAAAGGCCCAGATTTACCCGCGTGCTGTCGTAGTAGAAGATCTCGCCGAGCTCACCGCTGCGCATAACCTCGCCGATTTTCTGGACGGCGCTGGTATAGACGAAGGTGTGGTCGACCATGAGCGTTCGGCCGCGCTGCGCAGCCTCCTCAATCAGGATGCGCGCGTGCTCGGCGCTCGCGGTGATAGGCTTCTCGACCAAGGTGTGCTTGCCGGCGCGGAGCGCTGTCAGCGCCATCTCGAAATGGGTGGCGACGGGGGTGGCCACCACCACCGCGTCGATATCCGGATCGGCCACCATCTCCTGCCAGTGGGCGAAGAGCCGAGCGCCTGGATAGCGCTTGCCGGCGCGCGCGAGCGCCGCGGGCGAGGCGTCGGCGATGCCGGCGAGCTCGCAGCCCGCTGCCTCCGCCGCACAGCGGGCCAGATTGGGGCCCCAGTAACCGTAGCCGATGATGCCGATCTTGATCACTGATGCCCCCACCTTGTCTTCCGGTCCTAGAAGCTCAACCATGCCAAAGCTGCGTTCCATGCGCGGGCCGTTGTTGGCGGCGCGCAGTCTCCTCTATTTCCTGCCCGGCAGCGCTGGCTCGATCGGAGCGGTGCGCAATCCTTGGAGCATAGTAGATTGTGGCGCGCCCTTTTTGGACGCGATATCGACCATTTGGCGACCGTTTCGCCTCAGTTTACAACTTTTTGAAGAGATTGCGCTGCTGGTCGCTGGCAACCGGCGACGGCAACCCCTCCGCAGCTGGCACAGTCAGGGACGGCGCACCGTCTCGAGCCCAGCGCTACCCGCCACGGCCAGGCGGTGATGGGATTGCACACCCTCTTTCTCCCGAGCGTCGCCGACGATCCTGGCGGGCACACCGACAACGATGGCATGATCGGGGACGTCGCGCGTCACCACGGCCCCGGCGCCAACGAGGGCACCCTGGCCGATGGTCACGCCAGCCACGATCGTCGCATTGGAGCCGATCGAGGCGCCGCAGCGCACGCGGGTTGGCACAACCGTCCAATCGGCATCGGATTTCAAGCTGCCGTCCGGGTTGGTCGCCCGCGGATAGAGCTCGTTGGTGAAGACAACCCCGTGCCCAATGAAGACCTCATCGTCGATCATCACGCCTTCACAAATGAAAGCATGGGAGGAAATCTTGCACCGCGCACCGATATGACTATTCTTTTGGACTTCGACAAAAGGTCCGATTTTTGTCTCTGCCCCAATGGAGCAGCCATAAAGATTTACAAGATCCGGGTGGTGAATGACCGCACTCGGATCTGCTGAGACGCCTTTCATGGACATGTCGACGACGACGCCTTATGTGAGACGGCCGAGAGAATCTACTAATTTGCGAAAAATCGCAAGCGTCATTTCGCGCAGGACGTTGCGAAAAAAAGTTATTCAGCGCGAATTGAGACAAACGGGGCGTTGGGTGGTGCGAGCGACCTGGGCCTCGGGCGGCCACCGCCAGGCGGCGGCTGGACACCGGCGAGTGGCTCGGTCCGGTGCCGGCGGGCTGTGGCGCAAGCGCCGCCCCTGCCCATGATGACCTGAGAGGCCCCGCTCCTCCCCTCCCAGCGTCCTGGCCAGGAGCCGGCAGGCGGTTGGTCCGACGGGACGATCCGGCGCCGGGAGGCGCCAGCGCGAACGGTGCCTGGAGGTGGGTTGGGACCGGCTTTCCCATCCGTTCGACGCGCTGCTGGCAGGATAGACTGCGCGCTCTTCGTTAGAAACAACGGCCGGGCGGAGCCACGCGCCAAACAGCACGCTGGAAACGGTGCCCGCACCAAGACCCGCGGACCAGGACAGCTTTGGTTGGAAGCTGCATCGGCTCGGTTGCTCCGGATCGAGGTCTTGCCGTCTGAAGTAGCGGAGGTGGCGCTGCCCCACCCGCCCGAGCGGTGTCGTCATGCCGCCACGGCATCCCAAACATCCATGGCTTTGACAAAGCAACCTCTGGTGGATTAATAGCGATCAATACACAATATCGTCATCAGCGCCGCGCGCGGAGCCTTGGCACGAAACCCTATCATCTACACAACGGTGTCGACGTTGTCAAAGAATAGGCCTTGACATATTATTAATATAACGCATTCTCTCGGCATTACTCGAAGTAATACATCGAATACTTCGATTTAGAGTCGTTTAGAACCGAATAGTAGTTAGGAAAAACTATGCGAACTGTTGATACCGTTTTGAGCTTTACACACCCAAAAATACGTGTGTTAAGCGATCACGTGTCGCATTCAGACCGTTGCGCCTAAGACGGGAGCATTGACCAATGACTATTTCGAATTTCGAACGTAAGCACCATAAATCCATTGTCGCGGGCGCGGCGTCGGCCTCAAAAGAAGGTGATATGCTGCCGATGCCAACCGGCACCCCGCCCCAAGACTTGGCGGTGAACGCCGACACTTCCAGCCCGGTCGGAATGGATGGCTTGGCCGCCACCCTCGCGGTGTCGAGTGGCCAGGGAGTAATGGCGCGGCGCGGCAGCGTCGCCAACCAGCATGTCAGCCACCGTGAGGAAGCCGGCCCTCAGGCGCCTGACAACACCCCCAGGAACAATCCGTTGGCCATCCCAGGGAGCCACACATCCCACCATGATGCCGGGAGCATTGACACGCTGAATGGCGGCATCAAAGTCGACACGCAGTATGGTGAAGCAGCAGCGAGCCTCGCCGGGCCAGTCGTGACCGTTCAGAGTGCTGACGCCGCCACGACCGATGTGGCCAGTGTCACCCTGGCGTCAGACCCATCCGTGCTGTCGGTGGTGGCACCGGCTGCCACCCTTGCGGCGGTGGTGGCGCCGACCGTGCTGACGTTTGACGCGTTCGCTCTCGCCGCCGGCGCCGAACAGCGCCTCGCAGGCACCTATGGCGGCTTCACCTGGGGGCAGACCGGCGTCTACCGGCCGGCTGAGTCCCTCGGCTATAAAACCGCCTCCGGGAGCAACCTCGCCTTCTTTGGTGAGGCCACCGGGCGCGAGGTTGCGGGCTACGAGGCAGCTGCGGGCGCTCCCATGGTGATCCGGCTGGCCGATGGCGGCGATTTCAGCCTCCACTCCGCCGCCTTCTCCGCCGCCACCGCGTCCAGCCTGCGGATCACGGCGCAGGCCTATGACGATGGCATTCAGGTTGGCAGCTACATCTTCACGGCCACACGTGGCGTGACGACGCCGGTAAGCTTCGACGGCCAGGCGCGCTTCTCCAGCATCGACGAGCTGCGCTTCGACGCGCCGGACTACTTCGGCTTCGACGACTTCACCTTCACCAAAGAGGCAGCGGGTGCCCCGGCCGCGACGCTGGCGATCGCCGCGGCGAGCGCCAGCAAGGCCGAGGGTGC
>NZ_JCACHU010000087.1:28184-31821 GCF_059504005.1 Belnapia sp.
CCCCGGCCGCGACGCTGGCGATCGCCGCGGCGAGCGCCAGCAAGGCCGAGGGTGCGGCGGGCGCCACCACGCCCTTTACCTTCACCGTCACCCGCGCCGGCAGCACCACCGGGGCGGCGACCGCGGCCTGGACGGTGAGCGGCTCCGGCACCAGCCCGGCCAGTGCCACCGACTTCGCCGGTGGCACCCTGCCCTCCGGCACGGTAAGCTTTGCCGCCGGCGAGACCAGCAAGACCATCACGGTCAACGTCGCCGGCGACAGCGTGGTCGAGGCCAGTGAGGGCTTCACCGTGACCCTCGCCAACCCCAGCGCCGGCACCACCATCACCACCGCCACCGCCGCCACTGGCCTCATCCAGAATGACGACGTCGCCTCGACCCCGGCCGCGACGCTGGCGATCGCCGCGGCGAGCGCCAGCAAGGCCGAGGGTGCGGCGGGCGCCACCACGCCCTTTACCTTCACCGTCACCCGCGCCGGCAGCACCACCGGGGCGGCGACCGCGGCCTGGACGGTGAGCGGCTCCGGCACCAGCCCGGCCAGTGCCACCGACTTCGCCGGTGGCACCCTGCCCTCCGGCACGGTAAGCTTTGCCGCCGGCGAGACCAGCAAGACCATCACGGTCAACGTCGCCGGCGACAGCGTGGTCGAAGCCAGCGAGGGCTTCACCGTGACCCTCGCCAGCCCCAGCGCCGGCACCAGCATCGCCACCGCCACCGCCGCCGCCACTGGCTTCATCCAGAATGACGACAGCGTTGCGAGCGGCGGGGCGGGCGGCGCATCAAGTGTTGCCTTCTCTTTGCAGAATGCGACCGCCACGGCCTCCAAGGCGCAATATGTCCAGTTCTTGCAGGTGTTTAAGCAAGGGGCGGTACCATCCGGCTCGGACCTGTATGCCACGGTGGGCGGGCAGAAGGTTCCGACGCAAATGGAAGCGACCCAGCGCTATGCTGACGGGTCGGTCAAGGTTGCGGTCGTCACCCTGTTGGAGCCCGCGATCGCGGCAAACACGACTCTGAGCGGCACGCTGACGGCGGGCCAGGCCGCGACCAGCGGTGACCTGCCGGCGAATGCCGCCCTCGCTACAGGCTACAATCTGGCGGTCAACATGGATATCCAGGGCGTCGGCGCCGTGCGCGTCGATGCCGCGGCGGAGCTGACTAAAGCCATCGCCGCCGGCAAGGCGGAGATCCTGATGCAGGGGCCGCTGGCGACCGAGGTCCGCATCGACGTCTACGTCATCAGCTCCCTGCACGTCACGCTGGACATCACCACCTTCGCCGATGGCAGTACTGCGACCCAGGTCCAGTTCAACAATGACCGCGCAATGACGTCGAGCGGCGGCACGATCAGGTACAACAGCATCTCGGTCACCCAGGATGGGCAGACCGAGTTTTCCTATGGCGCCTTGACCCAGTACCAGTACCAGACCTGGAAGGTCGATGTCGCCGATTCCGCCTCTGCGGAGCAGACGCTCAACGTGATCCACGACATCGACCACTTCGAACGTCTTGGTGCAATAAAGAACTATGACCTAGGCTACGTCGTCAGCGGCAGCGTGCTAAATAATTATGCCAATGCCAACCTGACCGAAGTGCTTGGGATCAACGGGGTGACACAGTACATGCCAACGACCGGCGGTCGGGACGATATCGGCCCGACTACCGCCCCAAACGCGATCTGGCTCATCACTCAGGACCTGCGGGCGGCGAATTACGCGCTTGGTCAGGCAAACGTGGCAGGCTCAGTGCCGTGGCATATGTACGATCCTGTGCATGGGACCTATGTCTCACTCAACGACTACCCGACCATCTGGTTCGACTACCGAGCGGGCACTTGGCAAACAGCGTTGACGCAACAACCGAGCGACTCAACAGGTTGGTCTCCCGACACGTCACACACGCCAGACCTTTCTTACACCGCTTACATGATGACGGGAAATCGTTACTATCTTGACCAACTAAATGCTCAGGCAAGTTGGGTGATTGCGTCTGCTTGGAACGAGCCTCGTCAAAACGGCGCAGGTCTAGTGGCCAATAGCGCCGAGCAGGTGCGGGCCCAAGCTTGGTCACTGCGAACTATCGATCAGGCGGCCTACGCCAATCCCGACGGCTCCGCTGAGAAAGCCTATTTCAGCCAGATTTCGGCGAACAACTGGTCTTACTTGGCTGGGCAGATCCCATCCCTGACGCAACAACAGGGTGACACTCACGGTATCATCGAAGGTGTTTACGCCAACAACGTGATGGCGCCTTGGCAACAGGACTTCTTTGCCAGTACCGCAGCACAGGCCGCGCTCGCGGGCAACGAGGGCGCGCGTGACGTTCTTAAGTGGCAAGCCAATTTTCTGAGCGGGCGCTTTTTGTCATCCGACATGGAACCGCGCAATGGCTACACCTACAACCTTAACATTTACTCGGCCTCGGGAGAATATCTAAAGACTTGGAGTGCTGTGCAACAAGCCACCAAGGCTGCAGGCAACGCGATCACTGATGGCTCTTCTTCAGGAGGCTACTATGCAGAGCTGGCGCTGATGAGCAATGCAGAACTAATCAGTGTTTTCTCTGGCGGAATGGATCCAAAAGACCACGAAGTTGCGGCAAATGCGATGAGGGCTTATGGCTGGTTGCTATACGACAACGATGTTTACCTGCGTTCAGATCCACAGTATCAAATCGCACCGCGGCTGGCCGATGGCCATCAACTGACTGCATCCGAGGCGCATGTAAGTGCGGGCACTGGGATCATCTCCTTTGCTGGCGAGCAAACGATGATCTACCATATTGGTATAGGCAAGGCGGAACTGCGAGGAACGTCCGGCGCCGACATCCTCATAGACCACTCCTCACAAGGAGGTGATACCCTCACCGGTGGTGCAGGTGACGACTATCTCATTGGCGGCTTAGGCACGAACTTGTTCACGCCAGGTGCCGGCAATGATTATGTTGCAGTCGGGGTTGGCGCAGCCACTATTGCAGTCGATCCGTCCGTAACTGGACACTTGGAGATCGCCGGATTCCGTCCTGGGATCGATAAGTTGGATCTGCTTCTGACCGCGGACGGGCATGGGGCACAAATCTTGGCCACCGCCGTGCCGAACGTCTATGGCGGCACGGATCTGGCACTTTCGAGCGGCCTGACTGTTACGCTCGATGGTCTGCTGCCAAGCCAACTTAACACGGCAATGTTCATCTAACCGGCCTCGCCAGCGCCCACTCGCAAGAGGGGCGCTACCATTCCCAGCAACGCCCTACCAGCGGCTGCTCGAAGACGTGCGGGTTCCGACGAGATCAAGGCGCGTCTGCGCGCCCTGTCCCTCGGCTTGGATCCGGTGCGGCTGCTGCACGATATCCGGGCAGTGCAGCAGCGGCTGGTGGAGATGACCGACCGGACCGGCGTTGACGAGCAAGCAGCGCCGACGCAGCCGATGCTGGAGGAGTTCCTGAAAGGCCGGTGGACGACCTGGCGTGAGGGTGAGGTGCGCCCGACGGCGCAACCAAAGCCGAAGGTAAAAAGGGAGCGCTGGCGACCGAGCCCGTAGAGCGCACCCTATTTCGACCGGACACCCGGCGCAACCCTGAGGGTCTAGTGTTCTGACTCCAACACTTGTTTCCCTCGACGGACCTTGTCGAGAATGTC
>NZ_JCACHU010000088.1:0-4299 GCF_059504005.1 Belnapia sp.
CCCGGCCTTATCCTACCCGAAGCGGCCCAAGCCGCCGACCGCTGCAACAAAGCGACTACAGGCCGCTAGCAGTAACGCTGCAACCATCGCTACCTGTCGCAGCGCTGCCTGATGCCGCAGAGTTTGCCACATCATGCTGCCGCCGACGAGCATCGGAGGGAGGGCGTGCGCGGGTTCCGCCATCTCAAGTTAGTCGCCCTTCGAGTAGGTGAAGCCAACGCGCTGCAGCTCAACGAGAAAGGCGACGACGCTTGGTACGAGCACGGCACCGGGGATGAGGTGATTGGTCAAGTCGGCAGCGATGGCATCCGCAGGGGGGCTGGATGCGCCGGCCTTCTGGTGCAGGCTGCGCGAGATGGCATGGATCGAATCATGGCAGGCGATGAAGATCGCGCCTCGCTCCTGCAGGGTACGAATGTTATTATTCTCTGGACCATAATAGCCGGCGACATTCTGAATGTCGTCGGATGGCGCGGTTCCAAGCTTGGGCGCCACGAAGATGTTGGTGGCCGCCTTTCCTCCAGAGAGTGTCGCAAGGCCGTATGTATCCCAGGCTGCCTGATTAAAGAGTGCGAGATGCGCCGACCCGTGGATCGCTGCCACGGCGAGGAAGCCAGGGTTGCCATGCGCGTAGACTTGGCCGCTGATTGCCTCCCGCATCAGGTTGAGCCAGGGTGCGCCGATCTCGGTGCATTCCCAGACCTGCAGTGCCCGGTTGCGGTAGGCAAGCACCAGCTCGGCCGCTTCATAGTCCCACTGATCGCGGGAAGTGACCATGAAGGGCATCGTGCCGAAGGTCCGGCGACGGGGTGCGGCTGCAAGCCGCTGCTTCAGCTGTTCCAGATCCTCGCTCACTAGCGTCGTAGCTTCCTGCGAAACGGCGGCCGAGGCGGAGCTGGCAAGTCCGGCGAGGAGAGCACCCTGGCTTAAGACACCGAGCGCGGTGCGCCGCCTCGGCCGCAAGAGGAGGTTCGTCATGGCTTGCTCCTGGACGACTGTCGCGAGTTATGGATACTGCGGAATTCCTGGTCTGGGACGAAGCCGTCGCGGTTCGGCATCCGGACCGACGGCAGGCTCGTGCGATCAAGGGTCGCATCGGCCGGCACGATGCCATTGAGGCTCAGAATGTAGGCGACGACGGCATAGGTATCGTCGTCGCTGAGCGTCTGCGGTGCCGGGTAGGGCATGGCGCGGCGCACATAGTCGAAAAGCGTCGGCGCATAAGGCCAGAAGCTTCCGACCGTCTTGACCGGATGGTCCGAAGTCAGGCTGCCCTGGCCGCCTTCGAGGCGGTCTGCGATGCCGCCCTGGCCGCGGTCACCGTGACAGGCCGCGCAGTTCTCCTCGAAGACTTGGCGCCCTTGAGCCACGCTACCACGGCCTGCCGGCAAGCCCGTGCCGTCGGGCAAGACATCGATGTTCCAAAGCGCAACCTCGCCCGGGGTGGCCGGGCGGCCCAGCTCCGCTGCGGAGGACGCTATGGCGCAGGTCAGCACGGCCGCGAGGCCGCATGCGGCGGATCTAGGCCAAGACATTGCGCACCTTTCCTTCGGCGTCGATCGCCCAGGTCTGCTGGGCGTTGAAATGGAAGAGGGCGTTTGTCCCGGTGGCGGCGATGAAGCTCGCCCGATCGGGTTGCACGTTGCCCTCCTCGTCGGTGGAGCGGCTCAAAATCTTGGTTGGCTTGCCGTCCCAGACCCAGTCCGCCTGGAAGCGTGCCTGAGCCTTCGGCAGGGCGGGTCCGGCGATCGCCGCGTCACGCCAGGTCCTCGCGCCATCGGTGCTGACCTCCACCCGCGTGATGCGGCCGTGGCCGCTCCAGGCGAGCCCGGTAATGCGATGGGCGCCCGGTTGGACCTGCATCATCCCGGACGGCGAGGTGATCACCGAGTTTACCTCTTGCCGGAGCTGGAACTGGCGCGCCGTGCCATCCGCCTGGAGTTGCGTATAGCGGGCAGTCTCCCAACGCGTGATGAACGGCCTGTCGCCAAACTTCAGCCGCCGCAGCCATTTGATGTTCAGGTTGCCCTCGAGCCCTGGCAGGAACAGGCGCAGTGGAAAGCCATGGGCGGGCCTCAGCGGCTCACCGTTTTGGCCATAGGCCAGCATGCCCTCGGCGATGATCTCGTCGGTAAGCGGGATGCTGCGCGCGACTGCGGACCCGTCGCCGCCCTCCGCCAACATCCATGTCGAAGCAGGATCGACGCCGAGCGCGTCGATGAGGAAAGACAAAGGGACACCGGTCCACTCATTCGTGCTGATTAGCCCATGCGTGTTCTGCACCGTCAGCTCGGGCGGCGCCTGCTTCCAGTTCTCCCAGCCATTCCCGGTGCATTCGAGGAAGGCGACGCGAGACGTCGACGGCATGGCGAGGATGTCATCCATGGTGAAGACGAGATCCTTCCTAACCATGCCGTGAACGAGCAGCCGGTGCTGGGCGGGGTCGATGTCGGGCACGCCTGAGTGACTGCGCTCGTAATGCAGGTCAGCCGGCGTGATCGTGCCGACAAGCTTGTCCATCGGCGTCTTCGAGTTGATGGCCTCGCTCGGATCGACCGGCCGGCGACCTGGAGTGGATTCTGGAATACGCGCAATATGCACGTATTCGGAGCGCTCGCTGGTCGCCGAGAGCGGTGCGCCGGGACCACGGGGCGGCACATCGGCCAAGCTTTCGGCGACGGCGGGCCCTGCAATGGCGGCGCCGGCCGCGCCCGCCAAGATGCGGCGCCGCGACCTGACCGCAGCATCTTGCGCGGGGCCCGTGTCTCGAGGCGTGAGGTCCATAGTGTTTGCTCCTGCATGGGAAAGATTGGCTTGCCGGAAACCACTCCGGCCCCAAAGCTCACCTGGGCGGCGCTCCTATTGCCGCGGCGATGAGCGGCTCGGCCCCGGCGAGCTTTTCGGCAAGCCCTGCCGGCAGGCCATGCCGTCCCTCGAGCGAACTGGCCGGCATGTAGACCACCAGGACCTTGCCCCCTGCCTCCTCCCGCACCAGCACCTTCAGCGGCAACTCCAGGCCGAAATCCGGCGCCGCAATCATCAGCGGCGTGCCGCCCTTTGGGTTGCCGTAAACGAGGAGCGTGGTAGGGGGCATGTCGAGACCGACAGACTTGGCAGCCTCGCGCTGGTCGATAGCCGCGAAGATGGTGAAACCTCTGCCCTCCAGCGTCGACCGCAACTTCTGGACGGTGTCCGCGAAAGGGTAGGCACTCTGAAGCCGCTTGGCGTCGGTCATGCTTGCCTCCGTCGAATGCGCCGTCGTCGTCCAGGGCAAACCAGTGAGCAGCAGGCCGCTCGCAGCCACCCGCCTCAGCACCAAGCCTCGGTCCTTCATGGCTCGTTCCTCCCCAAAATCACGCCGACAAGATCCGTAAATCGCGCACGTTCTGCCCCAATCCATTCGGAAGCCGACAGACGTGGGAATGACACAGGCAGATGCCTACACAGACGTTTCAAACGCCCTCTGCTAGCAGCTTGACGAATAATGCCGGGGTGACGAGGGAGCCGCCCCATTTTGCGTCCCACTCCATGGTAGACTTGTTCTGCAGCAACATGCGTCGGTCCCGCGTCCAATGCCCGTTAAATGTTGTGAGCGGTTGTGAGAGTCGGGGGAATTTGGCGTAGAAAGGGTGTCGGGAAGGCTACCGCCAAATTGCCGCCGCTCAGGTGCTGAGGTGACACGGCGAAAATGGTCCGGCTTTGGTGTTAGTTTTTCAGCGGATTTCCTCATGACGGATGTGGAGATTGGCCATGAAGCGGCGGTTCTCGGTGGAGCAGATCGTGGCGGTGCTGAAGCAGGCCGAGTTGGGCCTGCCGGTGGCCGAGCTGACGCGTAAGCTCGGCATCTCGGAACAAACCTTCTACCGCCGGAAGAAGCAGTACGCCGGGATGGAGACGGACCAGGTCCATGAGTTCAAGCAGCTGACCGAGGAGAATGCCCGGCTCAAGCGGCTCGTGGCGGAGCTCAGCCTCGACAAGGCTGTGCTGCAGGATGTTCTGTCAAATGGGTTCCCCGGCCAGCGCTCATGAAGGGGGTTGTGTCCCATGTGGCGACGCGCCACGGCTCCAGCGAGCGCCGGGCCTGTTCTCTGACGCGCTAGCATCGGTCGACGCAGCGCAAGCCAGGCACCAGGGACCCACGGCTCGGAATCCGGCAACGCATGCATGAGATCGCGCAGACGCGGATCCGCTATGGCTACCGGCGGGTCCACATCATGCTCAGGCGTGACGGTTGGACGGCGGGGCAGCGTGTTGCATGGGTCAGGGGCCTGGACGCATTCGTCCCTGCCCACGCTTGCG
>NZ_JCACHU010000089.1:0-122855 GCF_059504005.1 Belnapia sp.
ACAATCCAACGGACCCGTCGCCAGCAAACCCAAACCCGACAGGCTGCTAGAGCGGGTCCCGTTCGACATGGCGCACGGAACCGGCTCCGGCCTGTCGCTTGGCCGAGCAGCTGCCTCCGGTCAGGTGCTCCCGCTGGCCGGAGCTTGCTCTACCGCTTGTACCCGCCATCCGCCCCGGCCGGCGGATAGGGATTGGCCCCCGGGATCACCACCACGGGCGGCGCATAGAGGACGGGCGGGGGAAGGGCCAGATAGGCCGGCGGCGCATAGACGACCGGCGGCCCGTACCCGTAGCCATAGTATCTCGGCCCGTAATGGCGCGGCCCGTAGAACCCGACCGGCGGCCCGAGGCGGGGGCCGAAGCCCCCGCGATAGCCGTAGCCGCCAGGATAGCCATGGCCGCCCCGGTAGCCGCCGCCGTGATGGCCACGCGCCCCGGCCTCGCCCGGCGCCAGCGCGAGGAAGGCGGCCAGCCCGGCCGCGAGACAGGCGAAGCGCATCGACAGGCCTCCCTTGGCGTCCTGCCTACTCATACACCAGCGACAGGGTCTCCGCGACCAGGGCCGGCCGGCTGGACCCTTCCACCTCCACCGTCGCCTCCATCGTCAGCCGCGCCCCGCCCTCGACCGGCTCGACCGCCTTCAGCGTTAGGTGCCCCCGCACCCGCGACCCCGCCGGGACCGGCGCCGTGAACCGCACCTTGTTCGAGCCGTAATTCACCCCTCGGCTCCGCTTCTTCACCTGGAAGATGCTGGCGTTCAGCCGCGGCAGCAGGGAGAGGGTGAGGTAGCCATGGGCGATGGTCTTGCCCCCCGGCATCTCCCGCCGCGCCCGCTCCACATCGACATGAATCCACTGGTGGTCGCCCGTCGCCTCGGCGAACTGGTCGATCATCCGCTGGTCGACCGTCACCCACTCCCCGGCGCCCAGGCTCTTGCCCAGATAGGCCTGCAGATCCCCGATCGTCTCGATCTCCAGCATGCGTCCGCTCCCTTGTTGCGCGTCGTGACTGGAATTCCTGGCACACAAGGCTAGGCTTGCCCATCATCGGACCGAGGAGAGACTGCGTGCCGCCCATCCTCCGGGCCCTGGCCCTGATGGGGCTCGCCGGCCCGGCGCTTGCCCAGCGCCCGGCCGATGCGGTGACGATCGGCGTCGCCGCCCCCGCCACCTCGGTCGACCCGCATTTCTTCAATGCAGTGCCGAACGCCCAGCTCGCCGCCCACATCTTCTCCCGGCTGATCGAGCGCGATGCCCGCGTCCAGCTCCAGCCCGGCCTTGCCGAAAGCTGGCACGCCGTCTCGCCCACCCTCTGGGAGTTCCGCCTCCGCCCCGGCGTCACCTGGCATGACGGCCGCCCCTTCACGGCGGAGGACGTCGCCTTCACCCTCGCCCGTGCGCCCAACGTGCCGAACAGCCCGGGCGGCTATGGCAGCTTCCTCCGCATGGTGAAGGCGGTGGAGGTGGTCGACCCTCTGACCATCCGCCTGCACACCAGGCAGCCGCATTCCCTGCTGCCGACCGAGATCGCCTATATCGCCATCATCGCCCGCCACGCCGCCCAGGGTGCTGCGACGGAGGACTTCAACAGCGGCCGCGCCGCCATCGGCACCGGGCCCTACCGCCTGCTCGCCCACACCGCCAACGACCGCACCGAGCTTGCCCGCAACGAGGCCTATTGGGGACAGCGCGAGCCTTGGTCCCGCGTCACCCTCCGCTTCCTCGGCAACGACGCCGCCCGCACCGCCGCGCTGATCGCCGGCGATGTCGAGATGATCGATCAGGTCCCCTCCGCCGACCTCGCCCGGCTGCGCGCCGACAGCCGGGTCGGCCTGTTCGAGACCCAGGGCCTTCGCCTGGTCTACCTCCAGGCCGATTTCTCGCATGACACGGCGGTACCCTTCGTCACCGACCAGGCCGGCCAGCCCCTGCCGGGCAACCCCTTCAGGGATGTCCGCGTCCGCCGCGCCCTCTCCATCGCCATCAACCGCCAGGCGCTGGCCGAGCGGGTGATGGAGGGCGCCGCCCGCCCGGCCGGGCAGTGGCTGCCGCCGGGCGTCTACTCCTTCGACCCCGGCACCCCCGTCCCCGCCTACGACCCGGAGGGCGCCCGCCGCCTGCTTGCCGAGGCCGGCTATCCGGAGGGCTTCCGGCTGACCCTGCACAGCCCCAACGACCGCTATCCGAACGACGCCCGCACCGCCCAGGCCGTCGCCCAGATGTGGAGCCGTATCGGCATCCGCACCGAGGTCGCGGCGCTGCCCTGGGCCGCCTTCTCGGCCCGCGCCGCCCGGCAGGAATTCGCCATGCGCCTCTCGGGCTGGGGCAGCACGACGGGGGAGGCGAGCTACCTGCTGGCCAATGTGCTCGGCACCTACGACCCGGTGGCGCGCCGTGGCGCCTCCAATGCCGGGCGCTATTCCAACCCGGCCCTCGATGCGCTCACCGACCACGCTACCGCGACCCTCGACGCGGAGGAGCGCGAGGCCCTGCTCCGCCAGGCCGTCCGCATGGCGAGCCAGGACGTGGCGCTGATCCCGCTCTTCCATCTGGTCAATGCCTGGGCGACCCGCGCCGGCCTTCGCTACGAGGCGCGGATGGACGAGCGCAGCCTGGCCATGGGCCTGCGCCGGGCCGAATGAGGCCGATGCCGGAGTTCCAGCCCGCCCCCGCCAGCCTGCCCCCGGGGCATCGCGTCTATGCGGTGGGGGACATCCACGGCCATGACGCGAAGCTCGCCGCGCTGCATGCGCAGGTCGCCGCCGACCTTGCCGCCCGCCCGGCCGAGGCGCCGCTGCTGATCCATCTCGGCGACTATATCGACCGCGGCCCCGACAGCGCCGGCGTCATCGCGCGCCTCGCCGCTGGCCCGCCCGTCGACGGCCTCCCCACCGTGAACCTCCTCGGCAACCATGAGCGCAGCATGATCGACGCGCTGGCCGGCGAGCGCGCCGCGGTCACCGACTGGCGCCTGCACGGCGGGCGCGAGGCGCTGGCGAGCTGGGATATCGATGCGGACAGCGACCCCGCGACCTGGCCGGCGCTGATCCCGGCCGCGCATCGCCGCTTCGTCGAGGGCCTCGCCCTGATGCACCGGCTGGGCGGCTACCTCTTCGTCCATGCCGGCATCCGCCCCGGCCGCCCGCTCGAGGCGCAGTCGGCCGACGACCTCATCCGCATCCGCGGCGGCTTTCTCGACTCCGAGTCCGATTTCGGCGTCGTCGTGGTGCACGGCCATACCCCGACCCAGGGCCCCGTGGTACGCCGCAACCGCATCGGCATCGACACCGGCGCCGCCTATGGGCGCGAGCTGACCTGCCTGGTGCTCGAAGGCGAGCGGATGGGCTTCCTCCACGCCTGACGCCCGCGGTCCGGACCGGTGCCTGGACCTTCTCCGGGCAGGCTCGGGCCAGCTGGAACCGGCCGCCCCGGTGCTCGACGGACCAGCACGTGAAGACGGCTTCCGCCCCCCAGCTAGAGCAGACGGCGCCATTCTTGCAGCACGCTCCTGGTTTATGAGACAGCATGTTTATTTTTGTATACGATTTTTCAGTCCTTTGCTAAGACCGAGACGCTTTTTCAAAGCAGCGCAAGAGTTCCATTGCAGAATTCTCACATTCATTTAAGGGACGGGTTGCAGCCATGGATCTGAACGTTCTGGTGCGTGGTCAGAGCAACGCCCTTCTTTTCGTCCAGAATGGCGGTGCGGCCCGCCTTGAGACCGACCTCGAACGGTCCTTCGGCAGCCAGGTCGATGTCCGCATTATCGCCTCCTGGGGGACCGGCAAGGAGCAGACGATCCAGTCCGGCACCGCTTTCCTGAACTGGGACACCAGCGGCTACACCGCGGGCATGGGCACCTATCTCGGCAAGCAGCCGGAGACGGTGAAGGACGACCCGACCATCACGGTCTGGATGCACAACGAGTATGACGGCAACACGCTGGGCGTGACGACCGAGAACTGGGTGCAGGAGGTGAAGGCCGACGCCACCATCATGCGCGGCGCGCTGAACCAGTCCGCCGGCACCACGCCCTATGTCTTCACCTACATCCCTTATCCTTATAGCCAGGGCAGCTCGCCGGCCGCCATCAAGGCCGGCATGACGCAGCTGGCCGCCGACCCGGCCTTCAACGCGAAGATCGGCCCCAGCCTCGACGACCTGGTGATGGACGGCGACGGCTACCCGCGCAGCTCGCATATGGGGACGGCCGATGCGTTGCTGACCGGGTCGCGCCTCGCCACCGCCCTGACCCCGACGGTCGCCGACCTAACCGGCAGCTCCGTGGCCCCGCCCTCTGCTGCGCCGCCCTCGACCCCGGTGCTCGGCAGCTTCGCTGCCGGCAGCGGGCCGGACGCGCTGGTGCTGAAGGTCAGCCAGGATGCCTGGCAGGCGGCGGCGCAATACAAGGTCTGGGTGGACGGGGTGCAGATCGGTGGCACCTTCTCCGTCACCGCCAATGCCCTGCACAAGCAGGGTCTGGCGGACACGCTGACGCTGAAGGGCGACTGGACAGCTGGCGCGCACAAGGTCGAGGTGGCCTTCCTCAACGACGGCTGGGGCGGCAGCGCCGCCACCGACCGCAACCTCTATGTCGAGGCCGCGACCTACAACGGCACGACCGTGGCCGGCGCCGCCAACTCCTTCTACAGCAGCGGCACCAAGGCCTTCTCCTTCACCGAGGCAGCCCAACCGCCTGAGCCGCCTGCTCCCGTCACTGACTATATCGGCTGACGCCAGGGCCAGCGGGGGTGACGCCGGTCGCACTGACGGCGCATCGGAGCGGTTTCCGTTAGCCTCGACTCACGGAAGCCGCTTCAAGCTGTTTTTCGGTCGAGCAAATTACGCCGCTCAGGTGCTTCCATCTGATCGGAGTCCGCTCCCGGACCTTGCAACCATGGCGTGATTCCTCGTCGCGCCCGCAGCCTACGCGAAGCGTAGCGGACCGGCTGGAAAGCTTAAGGCTTTATGTATCACCAGCTGTACAACGCGCCGTATCATAACTTTAGGTTGAATAGCTGAGCGGTTCAGCTAGGTTGTCGCCCCTTCTGGCGGGTGCTTCATTTGCAGCTTCGATATTCTTTTACGCAACGACTCGGCGGTCTGCGGTTGCGTGTGACCTCTTCGATTCTGCTCGCCGCGCTGCCGCCTACGGGGCTGGCCCTGTCCGAGCAGCATCGCCTTGCCGAACCAGCTCTCGCTGGGCCGAGCCTTGCCCTCCAGAACCCCGCGATGCCGACCGCGCCCAGCCGCGCCGACCTCATCGGCCTGGCGGAGGCCTTGCCGGCCAGCCTTGCTTGGGTGCCGGCCCTGGCCGTGGGCAACGCCCTCGCCCGAGCCGAGGAGCGGCGTGGCCTCGACGGGACCATGTCCTGGCCGGCCTCCGCCGGCCTCGATGACGCCGAAGCCCGGCCAGTCTGCGCCGCCGGCGGCCTGGCCACCTCCGACCCGACCCTGCTCGAGGCAGGCCCGCCGGCCACGCTCGTGCTGAGGCCGGAGCCGGTCGCCGAAGGCCGGCTGCTCCTCGCCACCCTCCCTACCGGCCGCGCGGTCGAGGCCGCCGAGGCGGGGCGGCAGACGCCTCTCCGGCTCCTCGGTGCCTGCCTCCTCGGCCTGACGCTGGCGCTGCCCCTGGGTCATCGGGCGTTGATGCGGCCCGTGGCGCGCTGCTCCGCCGGCCCTCGCCGCCTCGCTGCCGGGACCGGCCGCCCGGCCAGCGGCTTGGGCGCGCTTGCCGTCGAGTTGGACGGCATGGCCGCCCGCCAGGCCGCGCTGGAGGCGAGGAACGCCGGGCTTGCCGCCCTCGCCGAGCGGCTCGGCACCGCCCGTGACAGCGCCGAGGCCGCCAGCGCCGCCAAGACCCGCTTCCTCCGCATGCTGAGCCATGAGCTGCGCACTCCGCTCAACGGCATCCTCGGCCATGCCCAGATCCTGCAGGCCGATTCCGGCCTCACCCCTGCCCAGCGCCGCTGCGCCGAGCAGGTCACCGAAAGCGGCGAGCACCTCATGGCGATGATTCGGGAATTGCTGGACCTCGCCGCCATCGAGGCCGGCAAAGTGGCGCTTGAGCCGGCGCCGGTCCGCCTCGTCACCCTGGCCGAATCCTGCGCCGCCCTGATGCGCCCGGTTGCCGCGGCGAAGGGCCTCGGCCTCCGGGTGGAGGTCTCGCCCGCCGCCGGCTGGGTCTCTGCCGACCCGGTCCGGCTGCGCCAGATCCTGCTCAACCTGCTGGGCAATGCAGTGAAGTTCACTGCCGCGGGCGAGGTTGCCTTACGCATCCGCCCCGGCGTCGGGGGCCTCACCCGCTTCGAGGTGAGCGACACCGGCCCCGGCATGACCGAGGCCGAGCGTGCCTCGCTCTTCCAGGAATTCCTCCGCCTCGCCGGCGCCGGGCAGACCGAGGGCAGCGGCCTTGGCCTCGCCATCACCGCGAGGCTGGTCGGGCTGATGCAGGGCACGATCGCCTGCGAGAGCGCGCCGGGGCAGGGCAGCCTGTTCCGCGTCGAGCTTCCCCTGCCGCCCGTCGCCCCCGGCGAGGCCGGGCCCGTGCCGGCGCCGCCCCGCCTCGGCGAGCCGCTCCGCCTGCTGCTCGCCGACGACGTCCTGGTCAACCGCGAGGTCGCCCGTGCCCTGCTGAACGCCGCCGGCCATGAGGTGGAGCTGGTCGCCGACGGCGCCGCCGCCGTCACCGCCGCGCTCGCCCGCGACTGGGACGCCGTGCTGCTCGATGTCCACATGCCGGTGATGGACGGCCTCGCCGCCGCCCGCCATATCCGGGCCGCGTCCGGCCCGCGCGGGCGCGTCCCCATCCTTGCCGTCACCGCCAGCGCCAACCAGGCCGAGGTCGAGGAATGCCTCGCCGCCGGCATGGACGCCCATGTCGAGAAGCCGCTGCGCATCGCGGAGCTGCAGGGCGCCCTGGCCGCCATCCGCGCCCGCAGCCTGGCCACGGCGCCCTGACGATCCCCCTGGTCAAGCGGCGGCGGATGCCCCATATGCAACCGGCAGGCCTGCATCACGTTGCCGAGTTGCCCCGTCCGGGCCCGTAGGCGGCAGGTCCGATCCCCCGCTTCGTTCCAAGGCGTGGCTTCCCCGAGGGGAAGGCCGCGGAGTTGCCGATTTGACCGAACCCGATGGCGCCCCCTTCGCAATCGCCGAGAATCCCGCGCCACGCCATTCCCCCGCCGAGGCCGCGATCCTCGCCTCCGGCCTCGCCGTCAGCCCGCGCGAGATGCCCGCCCTCATCCGCCGCGTCGAGCGCCGCCTGCCGGCCGATGCCGAGGCCGTCCGCGCCGCGCTGGTCGAGACCCGGCGCCGCGGCTGGATCGCCCGGCTGAACGACCTCGCCAACCGCGCCGGCCGCGTCTGGGTCCGCCGCGCCGAGGTGGAGACCGCGGCCGGCACCATCGCCGAGCTCGAGCCGGAGGACGGCGCGCTCCTCGCCGCCCTCGATCAAGCGGTGGGCAACCGCCTGCGCGGCCTCGGCCCGACGCCGGAGGTCGCCCTCGACGCCATCGCGGCTGAGCTGGTGGAGGGCGGCTCCGGCAGCCTCTCGGCCGATCGCCACGCCATGCTGGCCCGCGAGGTCGCCGCGGCCTTCAGCCTCGAAGGCGGTGTGGAACTGGCCTTCCTCGACTCCGTCGCTGCCGTCGAATCCCGCCGCCGCCGCGACCTCCGCGAGGCCGAGACCGCCGCCCGCGCCAGGCGCCGCGAGGAGGTTCAGCGCCTTCGCGACTGGGAGCGCAGCCTCGTCGAGTTCCGTGCCCTCCCCAACCTCCTCGGCGCCACCGAGAAGGAGGTCCTGCGCTGGATCGGGGCCGGCCTGATCCCCGTCGCCCGCCGCATCCCGACCCGCAACAAGGGCCAGGAGAAGTGGGAGTTCGACCCCAAGGAGGTCACTGGCCTCCGCCCCCAGGTCCCGGCCTGGCGCGAGGCCGAGGCCCCCGGCACCCGTCTTGCCCGCCCAGCCGTGGCGAAGCCGAGCCGCGCCGGCAATGCGGCCGTGGCCCGCGTCGCCGCGCTTGACCGCTATGCCGGCCACTTCGCCACCGCCCGCGCGCTGAACCGCCGCATCACCCTCGTCACCGGCCCGACCAATTCCGGCAAGAGCCACACCGCCCTCGACCGGCTGGCGAAGTCGGAGAGCGGCATGGCCCTCGCCCCGCTCCGCCTGCTCGCCCATGAATTCCGCGAGGCCCTGGCGACCCGCGGCGTCCTCGCCTCCCTCTCGACCGGCGAGGAGCGCCTGCCCATCCCTGGCAGCCGCCACCTGGCGGCCACCGTCGAGATGTGCCCCTTCCACAACCCGGTCGACGTCGCCCTGATCGACGAGGCGCAGATGCTCGGCGACCGCGACCGCGGCGCCGCCTGGACCGCCGCCATCATGGGCGCCCCGGCGCGCGAGGTCTTCGTCCTCGGCGCCCCGGAATGCGCGACCCTCGTCCGCCGCATCGCCCGCCTCTGCGACGACGAGATGGACGAAGTGAAGCTGCAGCGGAAGAATCCGCTGGTCGCCGCCTCCAAGCCCGTCGCCCTCGGCGACCTCCGCACCGGCGATGCGCTCGTCGCCTTCTCCCGCCGCGACGTGCTCGACCTGCGCGCGGAACTCGTCAAGCGCGGCAAGCGCGTCGCCGTCGTCTACGGCGCGCTCAGCCCCGAGGTCCGCCGCGCCGAGGCCGCGCGCTTCCGCAACGGCGATGCCGATGTGATCGTGGCGACGGACGCCATCGGCATGGGCCTCAACCTGCCCATCCGCCGCGTCGTCTTCTCGACGCTCCGCAAGTTCGACGGCGAGGCCCGCCGCGAGCTGAACACCCAGGAGGTGAAGCAGATCGGCGGCCGCGCCGGGCGCTTCGGCCAGCATGAGGAGGGCGTCGTCGCCGTCCTCGCCGGCGGCGGCAGCCCCGACTTCGTCAAGATGATGCTGAACGCCGCGCCCGAGATGCCGGAGGACCTTCGCCCCCAGGTGCAGCCCGATGCCGACATCATCGCCGCCGTCGCCGCCGAGATCGGCTCCGACAGCCTCTTCGGCGTGCTGGCCCGCATCAAGCGCGCCGTGCTCCGCACCGACGACCCGAACTACCGCCTCGCCGACCTGACCCAGGCCATGGCCGTTGCCTCAGCCATCGACGGCGTGCCCGGCCTCTCGCTGCTCGACCGCTGGACCTATGCCCTCTGCCCGGTGGACGAGCGCGACAACGGCGTCGCCCGCCTCGCCCGCTGGGCGGTGGAGCACGGCGCTGGCCGTCCCGTGCCGCCGCCCATGGCCGGGCGCCTGCCGGCGCCGGACCGTGCCGCGCGCGAGGAGCTCGAGCGCGCGGAGAAGGTCCACAAGCGCCTGGTCGCCTGGCGCTGGCTCTCGCTGCGCTTCGAACTCGCCTATCCCGACCGCGCCGAGGCCGAGGCGGAGACGATCCGCCTCGATCGCTGGATCGAGGATGTGCTGCGGCAGCAAAGGCGGTCGAAGCTCGTCATGTAAGTACGGGGGCGCTGCCCCCGTGCCCCCGCCGGGGGGAAAGCTCCCCCCCGGGCCCCGCCGTAAGTTGTCCGGATACCTTGATGCCCTTTCCCCCGCTCCCCGCTCCGTTGCAGGCCGCGCTCGCCGAGCGCGGCTATGCCGAGCCGACCCCCGTCCAGGCCGCCGTCCTCGAGCCGGAGACCGAGGGCCGCGACCTGCTCGTCTCTGCCCAGACCGGCTCCGGCAAGACCGTCGCCTACGGCCTCGCCATGGCGAGCCTGCTCATGGGCGGGACGGACCGCTTGCCGGCGCCCGGCCAGCCGCTGGCCCTTGTCGTCGCCCCGACCCGCGAGCTGGCCCTCCAGGTCCAGGGCGAGCTCGCCTGGCTCTATGCCAAGGCCGGCGGCCGCGTCGTCACCTGCGTCGGCGGCACCGACCCGATCGCCGAGCGCCGTGCGCTGGAGCGCGGCGCCCATCTCGTCGTCGGCACCCCCGGCCGCATCCGCGACCACCTGGAGCGCGGCAACCTCCGCCCGCAATCCCTCCGCGCCGTCGTGCTGGACGAGGCCGACGAGATGCTCGACCTCGGCTTCCGCGAGGAGCTGGAGGCGATCCTCGAGACCACGCCCGAGGACCGCCGCACCTTCCTCTTCTCGGCGACCGTCCCCGCCGGCATCGCCGCCATCGCCCGCACCTACCAGAAGGACGCGCTGCGCATCGCCGCCGGCGATGCCGGCGCCCAGCATGGCGACATCGAGTACCGCGCGCTGCTGATCGCCCCGCACGAGATCGAGCGGGCCGTGGTCAACAGCCTCCGCTTCTTCGAGGCGCGCTCGGCCATGGTCTTCTGCCGCACCCGCGCCACGGTGACGCGCCTGCACGGCAACCTCGCCGAGCGCGGATTCGCCGCCGTGGCGCTGTCCGGCGAGCTGTCCCAGGCCGAGCGCAACCGCGCCATGCAGAGCCTCCGCGACGGCCGCGCCCGCGTCTGCGTGGCGACCGACGTGGCGGCGCGGGGGATCGACCTGCCCGATCTCGGCCTCGTCATCCATGCCGAGCTGCCGAACGACCCGGAGACGCTGCTGCACCGCAGCGGGCGGACCGGCCGCGCCGGCCGCAAGGGCATCAGCGCGCTTCTCGTCCCCCATAACCGCCGCCGTGCCGCGGAGCGCCTGCTCCAGGCCGCCCGCGTCCAGGCCGCCTGGAGCCCGGCCCCCTCCGCCGAGGCCATCCGCGAGAAGGACGACGCCCGCATCCTCGCCCAGGCGACCGAGCTCGCCGCCGAGGAGCCGACCGATGGCGACCTGGCGCTCGCTCGCCAGCTCCTTGCCGCCCAGCCGCCCGAGGCCCTGGCGGCAGCCCTGATGCGCACCCTCCGCGCCCCGCTCCCGGCGCCCGAGGACCTCGCCGAGATCAGCGACCGCCCGCCGCCCCGCCAGCCCCACGCGGCGGCGGCCGGCAATGCCCCCGGCGCCTGGTTCCGCATGAATCTGGGCCGCAACGGCAATGCCGATCCGCGCTGGGTGCTGCCCTTCCTCTGCCGCCGCGGCAACGTCACGCGCCAGGAGATCGGCCGCATCCAGGTGCAGGAGCGGGAGACGCGCTTCGAGGTCGCCCCCTGGGCCGCCGACCGCTTCGCCTCGGCCCTCCGCCGTCCGGGCGATGCCAAGGACGCGCATATCCGCATTCAGCCCTCGGACCCGCCGCTCGCCGACACCCCGCGGCCGCGCCCGCCCCGCCCGGTGGCCCCTCGCCGGCAATACGAAAAGCGGTAACGAGCGCCCGGCGCCCCATCGCTGGCCCCGTCGGCCCGCGGCTGCCGCCGACCTTCGCCGACAGGCTGGAGCGCCAGGGGCAGCTCGCAGGCGGCTTCGGCCGGCGCACCGGGCACCGTCGGCTCGATCGGCTTCCGTTCGCACCGGTGCACGGAAGCCGCTCCGGCTTGTCGTCTTGGCGAGCGAATACCTCCGATCGGGTGTTTCCACCTGATCGGAGCCTGCTTCAGGCTGCGTCTCAGTCCGCTGGCCGGCCTCAGATGATGGCGACGAGCGCCGAGGTGAGGCGGGCGAGATCGAAGGGCTTCTGCAGCATCGGCGCATCCACGTATTGGGCGGCTGCGCATTCTGCGCCGTAGCCGGTGGTGATGACGAAGGGCACCTTCATCGCTTCCAGCCGGTCTGCGACGCGCGTCACCGGCTCACCGCGCAGGTTGAGGTCGAGTACCGCGGCGTCCACCCCGCCAGTCTCGATCAGGGCCAGTGCCTCGTCGACGGTGGAGGCGGGGCCGAGGACGGTGGCGCCGGCATCCTGCAGGCTATCCTCCACCAGCATGGCGACGAGCGCCTCGTCCTCGACGAGGAGCACGCGTTGCCCGGTCAGTTCCTGGCGCGGCCTGGGCGCGCTCTGGTGACGCATGACGCTTCCCTTTCTCGGGATCACTTCAGCCCGTTGGACGTCGAGAACATTGCGAAGGCACAAGCAGCGGAATTGATAGAGGACCTTCCCACTCGCCTGGTCTGTTCACTGGCGGACAACCGCTGCGAAAAATGCAAGCTCGCCGGTTACGGCGTCCGCCCGGCGCCCTGCGGCGGCGAGGTCCGGGCCCGCTCCGGACCGGTAGGGCCGGTTATGGTGATCCACCCCGGCGGTTGAGGCTTGCCCCGGCCCCTCTCTCCGATAGGGTGATGATACCCGACCCAACCGCGCCGGATCCGCATGCACCTCCGTCAGGCCGACCTTGCCATCACCCCCTGGCGCAACGGCGCCGGCCGCAAGGCGGATGTGGTCGGCGGCCCCGGCTGGCTCATCACCTTCGCCTGGGCCGACCGGGATGCGGAGTTCTCCGACTTCGCCGGCCAGGACCGCACCATCACCCTGATCGAGGGCGACGGCTTCACGCTCGACTTCCCGGGCCAGGCCCCGCTCGTCCTCGACACGCCCTATCAGCCACGCTGGTTCGACGGGGGCTGGCCTGCCCGCTGCCGCCTGCATGGCGGCCCGAGCATGGTGCTGAACGCCATCTCGGAACGCGCCGCCTGGCGGCACAGCGTCGAGATCCGCGCGCCCCGCCCGGAGGATACCGGCTTCGCCGTGCTGCTCGAGGAGGCCGGCCCCGGCTATCGGCGCCTCGACACCATCGCCCTGCCGGCCCCGGTCGCCGCCCGCTGCGCCATCATCCGCTTCGACGCCAGGCGCTGAGCCGGGCCGCCGGGCAGGGCCTGGCCCGTCGCCCGGCCACGGGCACCGCCTCCGGCCGTTCCGGCCTCCGCCGATGGCGCGTCGAGGCTTGAGGCCGACGCCCGAAGCGCCGACACTCCGGCAAAACGGGAGGCGCCCCATGGATTTCGGCCAGTTCAACCTGATGGGCTACCGCGAGCCGGGCACGGACCTCGCCGGCCTCTACGACGGCGCCGTCGCCCAGGTGAAGGCCGCCGAGCAGGCCGGCTTCGCCATTTCCTGGTTCGCCGAGCATCATTTCTCGAATTACTGCGTCTGCCCCTCGCCGCTGATGATGGTCGCCCGCTGCGCCGGCGAGACCAGCCGCATCAGGCTCGGCAGCGGCGTCATCATCGTCCCGCTCTACCAGCCGGCGCGGCTGCTGGCCGAGATCGGCATGGTCGACCAGCTGACCCATGGCCGCCTGGTGCTCGGCATCGGCAGCGGCTACCAGCCCTTCGAGTTCGAGCGCTTCGAGGCCGACCTCGCCGAGAGCACGCCCCGCCTCGTCGAGTTCATGGGGATGCTGGAGCAGGCGACGGCCCACGAGACCTTCACCCATGAGGGCCGCTTCTACCGCCTGCCCGAGACCCATATCGCCGCCCGCCCGGTCCGCGGCCTGCCCGAGGTCTGGGTTGCCGGCGACAATGCCGAGCTCCATCGCATGGCGGCGCAGCGCGGCTACGTCGTCATGGTCACGCCGCGCCACTACACCGCCGAGATGCTGGCGAAGGCCCGCGCCCGCTTCGAGGCCACCTACCGCGAGGCCGGGCAGGACCCGGCGCGGATGCGCTTCGGCGCGCTGCGCCACATGTGCGTCACGGACGACCGGGGGGAGGCCGAGGGCTTCCTCGAGAACATCCGCTACCAGATCCGCCTCTCGCAGAGCCTCCGCCACCGCGAGCAGCACATGCAGGGCGGCATGCTGCTCGAGAAGCCCTGGCCGGGCGAGATGAGCCTCGAGGACATGGCCCGCCACATGCTGGTCGGCGACGCCCACACCATCGCCGAGCGCATGGTGGCCGAGATCCGCGCCGCGCAGCCCTGCCACTACCTGCTGCATTTCCAGGCCGGCGCCTCGACCACCGCGCAGGCGCTCCGCAGCATCGAGCGCTTCGCCACCGAGGTCCGCCCGCTGCTGGAGCGCGAGCTCGGCCCGCTCGAGCGCATCGGCCTGCCGGAGAGCCTCGCCGCATGAGCGCGCCCCGCTTCGCCGACCTCGCCTTTCCGACCCCGACGCCGGACAGCCTCGCCGCCGAGCACGCCGCGCTCGACGCGCAGCTCGACGCCGGCCGGCTGGACGAAGCCCTCTCCGACTGGGATCGCCAGCGCCGCGACTACGAGAGCTGGTCGAGCCTCGTCCATCTCCGCTTCTCCCAGGACACGTCGAGTGCCGAGGCGAAGGCGGCGCGCGAATATGCCGACACGCTCTCGCCCGAGGCCACCGGCCATGAAGTCGCGCTGAAGCGCCGCCTCCTCGCCTGGCCCGACCGTGCCGCGCTGGAGGCGGCGCTCGGCGCGCATACGCTTCGCCTCTGGGAGACCGACGTCACCACCTTCGACCCCGTCATCGCCGGCGACCTCGAGGAGGAGGCCAAGCTCACCGCCCGCTACACCGAGCTGCTGGCCTCGGCGAAGCTCAGCATCCGCGGCAGGGAGACCAACCTCTCCGGCCTCGCCCCCTATGCCGAGGATGCCGACCGCGCCACGCGCCATGAGGCGGAGAGCCTCCGCTGGTCCTTCTTTGCCGAGCATGGCGACGAACTCGATGGGATCTACGACGCCCTCGTCCGCCTGCGCCACGGCATGGCCCGCAAGCTCGGCTACGAGAACTACCTGCCCCTCGGCTATCGCCGCCTCCGCCGCACCGACTACGACGCCGCCGACGTCGCCCGCTATCGCGACCAGGTGGCCGAGCACGTCGTCCCCCTCATCGCCCGCCTGCTGGAGGCGCGCCGCCAGCGCTTCGGCTGGGACCGCCTGCGCGCCTGGGACGAGGCGCTGGTCGACCCGGAGGGCAACCCGAAGCCGATCGGCGACCACGATACGCTGGTCGCCGCGGCGCAGGCCATGTTCGACCGGATGGAACCGCGCCTTGCCAGCTTCTATCGGCTGATGAAGGAGGGTGGCTTCCTCGACATGCGCAACCGCCCCGGCAAGGCGGGGGGCGGCTTCTGCACGTCGTTCCCCTCCGTCGGCTTGCCCTTCATCTTCGCCAATTTCAACGGCACGCATCACGACATCGGTGTCTTCACCCATGAGATGGGGCATGCCTTCCAGAACTGGGAAAGCCGCGACCTGCCAGGAATCGACCAGCTCTGGCCCACCATGGAGGCGGCCGAGATCCACTCCATGAGCCTCGAATTCCTCACCTACCCGCATATGGCGTTGCTGGTGGGGGAGGGGGCGGCGGAGCGCTTCCGCCGCATGCATCTCGAGACCTCGCTCGCCTTCCTGCCCTATGGCGTCTGCGTCGACCACTTCCAGCATGAGGTCTACGAGAACCCCGAGGCGACGCCCGCCGAGCGCCATGCCATCTGGCAGCGCCTCGAGCGCCGCTACATGCCCTGGACCGACTACGGCGACCTCGCCTATCCGGCGAAGGGCGGCCGCTGGCAGGCGAAGCAGCACATCTACAACTCGCCGCTCTACTACATCGACTACACGCTGGCGCAGTGCTGCGCGATGCAGTTCTGGGTCAAGGCGCGTCACGACGCGCCGGCGGCGCTTGCGGATTACGTCGCGCTCTGCGCCCGCGGCGGCAGCGCGCCCTTCCAAGACCTGGTGCGCTCGGCAGGGCTGATCTCGCCCTTTGCCGCGGGCGCGCTCGCCGATGTGGTGCGCGAGGCGGAGGGCCTGCTGTCCGGGTAGCTCGCCCGGGCCCTGAACGGCATCGCCTTGGGGTCCGCCGCCATCCATTCCCACGGCACGGAGCCGGGCTCCCGCCCCGGCGCGGGGACGCGTAAGGCAGCCTCGCCTCGACGGAAGGCCGTCGAGGCCCAGACGGATCGGCCCTTCGGCCTCCACAGGAAGCCCATCCGCCCGCCGGAGCGGGTGATGTGGACCGTCCCGCAGCCGGGCCGAGATGTCCTGGCCGTCGCCGGGACCTAGCCGCTACGGTCCGGCCGCTGCCCGGCGGCGATCATCGCCGCCGTGGCACCAGCCGGATCCGGCATCAGGCGGCCGGGCGGCTCGTCGTGCTGGTGGTCGAGGCGTGCGGCGTGGTCGTCGCGGCCGGGCCCTGGATCGTCCCGGTCGGCTGGGTGCCCGGCGCCGGCGGCGCGCCCTCGGCGAGCGAGGCGTCATCCTCCTCCTTCATGTTCTTCTTGAAGGATTTGATGCCGGTGGCGAGGTCGCCCATGAGGGTGCTGATCTTGCCGCTGCCGAAGAGCAGAAGCACGACCAGCAGCACGATGAGCCAGTGCCAGATGCTGAAGGAACCCATGTGACGCCCCGATAACCCTTTGTTGCTGGCTGCGGTTGGCAACCCTGACCGGGCCGGACACTACTGCCCCGGCATCCGTAGAGCAAACCCGCAGATGGCGTGGCGGGGTCCTGGCGACAACGGGCTTGAAACCGGCATCGGCCGGAGCCATCTCGACGCCGATCCGGGCCCCTCTGGCCGCCCGGCGCCGGGCCTCGGCCCGCTGCCGGGTGAGCGATGTCGGATCGCGTGCAACGTCGCGCGATCGGGCCCCATCGTTACCTGGAAGGCCAGCCCATCGCGCCAGTGAGGAGCTCTCCGGCGATGGAGCCGTCCGTCTGGTTCTGGGTCTGGTTCAACGCGGCCGTTCTCGGCCTTCTGCTGCTCGATCTCGGCGTCTTCGCCCGCCGCGGCGCCGATGGCCAGCCGGCCCCCGTGCCGGTCCGCACCGCGCTCTGGAAGTCGGCTGCCTATGTCGGCCTCGCGCTCGGCTTCTTCGCCTGGCTCTGGACCGGCTACGGGCCGGAGGAGGGGCGGCAGACCCGCGCCCTCGAATTCCTGACCGGCTACGTCATCGAGTGGTCGCTCTCGGTCGACAACATCTTCGTCTTCGTCCTGATCTTCGCCAAATTCGGCGTCCCCGCCGCCTACCAGCACCGGGTGCTGTTCTGGGGCATCCTCGGCGCGCTGGCGATGCGCGCGGCGATGATCCTGCTCGGCACCAGCCTGCTGCGCGAGTTCGACTGGCTGATGATCGTCTTCGGCCTCTTCCTCGTCTTCAGCGGCTGGAAGATGCTGCAATCCGTCAACGCGCCGGAGGGCGATCCGCGCGACAACCCCGTCCTGCGCTTCCTGCAGCGCCGCCTGCCGGTGAGCGACGGCTTCCGCGGCACCGCCTTCACGGTGCGGGAGGCGGGGCGCTGGATGCTGACGCCGCTCGCCCTGGTGCTGATCCTGGTCGAGCTGACCGACCTGGTCTTCGCCCTCGACAGCATCCCGGCGATCTTCGCCGTCACCACCGACCCGTTCATCGTCTACACGGCCAATGTCTTCGCCATCCTCGGCCTGCGCGCGATGTACTTCGCCCTCGCCGGCATCATCCACCGCTTCCGCTACCTGAAGCACGGGCTGTCGATCGTGCTGATGATCGTGGGCGCCAAGATGCTGGCCAACTACTGGGCCGGCGGCAAGGCGGTGCCGGTGGAATGGGCCCTGCTGCTGACCGGCAGCATCATCGGCGGCTCCATCGCGCTCAGCCTCTGGCGCACCCGCGCCCTGTGAGCGGGGAGGGGATCAGGCCTCGGCCCTGATCCCCAGGCGGCGGATCAGCCCGCCCCAGCGCTCCGCCTCGGCGGCCATGAAGGCGCGCAGCTCCTCCGGGCTGCTCGCCACCACCTCGAAGCCCGCCGTCTCGAGCGCCCTGCGCGCCTCCGGCACGGCGAGCGCCCGCTGCGCCTCCGCCGCCAGCCGCGCCACCCGCTCCGCGGGCGTCGAGGCGGGCCCGATCAGGCCGATCCAGGCATAGCTCGCCGCGCCGGCGATTCCCGCCTCGGCCAGCGTCGGCACCTCCGGCGCCTGGGGGATGCGCGCCTCGGCGGTCACCGCCAGGGCCCGCGCCTGCCCCTCGCGCAGCTGCGGCAGGATGCCGGCGGCGATGATCACCATGGCGTCGATCCGCCTGGCGACGAGGTCGACCACCGCCGGCGGGAAGCCGCGATAGGGGACGTGCAGCATCTCCCCGCCCGCCCGGGCCAGCAGGTCCATCATCGCCAGGTGCCCGCCCGAGCCGGAGCCCACCGAGCCGAAGCTGTACTTCCCTGGCTCGGCCTTCACCGCCGCCAGGAAGTCGCCGAGGCCGGTGAAGGGCAGGCCCGACCGGACCACCAGCAGCTGCGCCCCCCGCATCAGCAGCGAGATCG
The DNA here is from genome assembly GCF_059504005.1 of Belnapia sp. NCBI lineage: Bacteria > Pseudomonadati > Pseudomonadota > Alphaproteobacteria > Acetobacterales > Roseomonadaceae > Belnapia > Belnapia sp. The sequence continues at coordinate 18,017 of NZ_JCACHU010000089.1, forward strand.
GCGCGACGTCCCGCGCCGGGTCGTAGGCGAGGTTCGGATAGAGCGCCGGCGCCGTCGTCAGCGGGCCGTTGATGGAAACCCCGATTGTGTGCCCGTCCGCTGCCTTCGCCACCGTCTCCGTGCCGATATTGCCCCCGGCGCCGGCGCGGTTCTCGACGACGCAGGACTGCCCCAGCACCTGGCCGTAATGCGCCGCCACCGCCCGGCCGGCGATGTCCGGCGTCGAGCCGCCGGGGAAGGGGACGACGAGCCGGAGCGGCCGCTCCGGCCAGGGCGCCTGGGCCAGGGCGGGGGCGGCCAGCAGGGCAGGGGCGACAGCCAGCAGCGCGCGGCGCGGGATGGGCATGATCGGCTTTCCTCGGCGGGGATTTGGGTGCGGTTGCAGCACGAAGCGCCGCCCGCCGGCAAGCCTCACCCGCCCCCGATTAGCCGCCGCCTGAGCCTGGCCGAGACCCAGTCGATCGCCGCCACCGTCGCCACCATCAGCAGGATGATGAAGGCCACCTCGTCCCAGTGGCGGACGCGGATGCGCTCCGAGATCTGCAGCCCGATCCCGCCCGCGCCCACCACGCCGAGGATCGCCGCCGAGCGGGTGTTGCTCTCGAAGAAGTAGAGCGCCTGCGCCAGCACCACCGGCAGCACCTGCGGCAGCAGGCCGAAGCGGAGCCGGGCGAGGAACCCGCCCCCCGCCGCCGTCACCCCCTCCACCTGCCGCCGCTCGGCATTCTCGATCGCCTCGGCATTGAGCTTGGCCAGCACCGCCACGTCGGCGGTGGCGATGGCGAGGACGCCCGCCAGCGGCCCGAGCCCCACCGCGCGCACGAAGGCCAGCGCCCAGATCAGCTGGTCCACCCCGCGGAACCCGTCGAAGACGCGCCGCAGCGAGAAGCGGAAGAGCGTGTTCGTCACCACGTTCCCGGCCCCGAGGAAGCCAAGCGGCAGGGCGATCAGCGCCGCGACGAAGGTGCCGAGGAAGGCCATGGCGACGCTCTCGGCCAGCCCCTGGAGGATGTCCAGCCAGAGCTCGCCCGGCGAGGGCGGCACCATCAGCCGGAGGATGACGGCCAGCCCCGTGAGCCCGTTCCACAGCCGCCCCGGCGCGAAGTCGAAATGCCAGAGCGCCCAGCCCAGCCAGGCGAGGAAGGCCGCCCAGCCGAGCGCCTTCAGCAGCCGCCCGCGCGGCGTGCCGCCGAAGGCGCCGGGGATGCGCGCCCGCCAGGCCGCGATCTCGGGCGCCCCGCTCACTGCATCGCCCCGATGACGCGGTGCCGCAGCCGCTCCGACAGCATGTCGATGGCGAAGACGGCGAGGATGATCAGCAGCAGGATGGCGCTGATCTCCTCGTAGTAGTTGAAGGAGATCACCTTGTAGAGCTCCTCCCCGATCCCGCCGGCGCCGACGAAGCCGATGACGCTGGCCGAGCGCAGGTTGATCTCGAAGCGCAGCAGGGCATAGCTCAGCAGGTTCGGCGCCACCTGCGGCAGCACGGCGAAGCGGCAGGCCTGCACCCAGTTGCCGCCCGCCGAGCGCACCCCGGCCCAGGCGCCGAGCCCGGTATTCTCGATGCTCTCGGCGAAGAGTTTGCCGCAGGCCCCGGCGGTGTGCAGCGCGATGGCGAGGATGCCCGCCAGCGCCCCGACGCCGAAGGCCCAGACGAAGATCAGCGCATAGACGATCTCGGGCACCGTCCGCATCGCCTCCAGCAGCCGCCGCGCCGCGATGTTGAGGAGGCGCCCGGCGCCGAGGTTCCGCGCCGCCGGGAAGGCCAGCAGCAGCGCCGCCCCGACCCCCATCAGCGTCGCCAGCGCCGCCATGTTCGCCGTCTCGAGCAGCAGCCAGGCCCAACTGTCCAGGCGGTACATCCAGAAGGCGAGGCTGCCCTCCGTCTCGGTGCCGCCGAGCAGCGCTTCCCAGCGCAGCGTCGGCAGGATGCGCCCGAAATACTCGCCGATGCGCGGCAGGCCGGCGAGCAGCGTCGCCGGATAGGCCTCGCTCAGCCTGGCCGAGAGCAGGAGGCAGAGGCCGAGGATCAGCAGCCCGAGCAGCGTCGCCCGCCGCTTCTGCCGTACCGCCGCTCGGTATGCCTCCTCGCCGCGGAGGACGGCACCCGCGTTCACCGGCGCTGCCGGCGCATCGCCGCCTCCTGCCGCTGCCCATCGGTGATGACCTTGCCGTCCATCCCGGCGGCGCCCCGGCCCGCGTATCGCATCGCCATCGCGGTCCCGAAAGTCCGGACTATGCCAGCGCCAGCCGCGCCGGGGCGGGCTGGGCCGGCCGCAGCCGCGCCTCCGCCTCGGCGGCGAATTCCTGCTCCGTGACGCCGTAGATCGCCCGCACCCGCTCGGCCGTCAGCGCCGCCGGCGCGCCGTCGAACACGACCTTGCCCGCCTGCATGGCGACGATCCGGTCGCAATACTCCCGCGCCGTGTCGAGGTGGTGCAGGTTGACCAACACCGTCAGCCCGTCGCGGCGGTTCACGTCGCGCAATGCATCCATCACCAGCTGCGCGTTGCGCGGGTCGAGCGAGGCGACCGGCTCGTCCGCCAGCACCAGCCGCGGCTCCTGCAGCAGCGCCCGGCAGAGCGCCGCGCGCTGCTGCTGCCCGCCCGAGAGCGTCTCCGCCCGCTGCAGGGCGGTGTCGGCGAGGCCGAAACGGTCGAGCGCGGCCAGCGCCATCGCCCGCTCCTCCGCGGTGAAGCGGGCGCCGACCAGCACCATCGCCGCCCGCCAGCCGCGCTGCCAGGCGAGCCGCCCGATCAGCACGTTGGTCAGCACGTCGAGCCGCTGCACCAGGTTGAATTGCTGGAAGACCATGGCGCAGTCGCGCCGCCACTCGCGCAGCGCCCGGCCCTGGAGCGCCGTGACCTCCCGTCCGCCCGAGAGGATCCGGCCGTCGCTGGCCGTCTCGAGGCGGTTGATCATCCGCAGCAGGGTGGACTTGCCGGCGCCCGAGCGGCCGATGATGCCGACCATCTGCCCTGCCGGCACCTCGAGGTCCACGTGATCGACCGCGACCTTCGCGCCGAAGCGCCGGGTCAGCCCCTGCAATGCCAGCATGCCGCGCGCATTCCCCAAGGCCGCGGCCTCCCGATCCGGCGCCGCCGCCTGCCGCAACCCCACGATCATTCCCCGCTCAGGACCGGCGCCGCCGCTCGTTGGCCTCGGCCTTGCGGAGGTCGACGATCAGCTGGAAGTCCTCGTGCTTCGCCTCGCGGTACCCGGTGCCGCCGCCGCGCTCGACGTCGCGGTAGATGGCGGGGTGCGACTTCGGCAGCGCCAGGTGGAAGAGCGTCATGTCCTCCTTGAATTCCGCCGGCAGGTCGGTCCGCACCGCGGTCGGCCCGTTCGGGATCGGGGTGGAGCGCCAGATGATGCGGAGGTCCTTCATGTCGAGCATCTTCTTCTCGACCATGGCGTGCAGGTTGCCGCGGCTGAAGCCCTCGGCCTCGTTGCCCTGGCCGGAGGCCCAGGTCACTGCCGCATCATACTGCCTCTGCAGCACGGCGACGACGCCCTGCTCGTGCCCGCCGGCGAAGCCGGTGCGCGAGAAGTACTTGCTGCCCTCGGGGTCGATCCCCCCCTGGCGCAGCGCGAAGCGCGGGATCAGGTAGCCCGAGGTGGAGTTCGGGTCCGCCCAGGCCAGCGACTTGCCGCGCATCTGCTCGAGGCTGGTGATGCCGCTGTCGGCCCGCACCACCATGACCGAGATGTAGGAGACGGAGCCGTCGCTCTCCTCCGGCACCACGATCGGCTCGATGCCGCCATTGGTGTCGAGCCAGGCGCCGGCATAGGCGGAGGCGCCGAGCCCCGCCATCTCGATCTGCCTGGCGCTGAAGGCCTGCAGCACGCCGGCATAGTCGGAGGCCGGGAAGAGCCGCACCGGGACCTTGAAGGTCTCCTCCAGCAGCTTCTGGTAGCCGCTGAACCGCCCCATCCGGTCGCTCTCGTTCTCGCCGCCGAGCAGGCCGATGCGCAGCACCGGAATCTGTGCCTTCCAGGCGCGCTCGCCGGCGGCCGGCATGGCCGTGGCGGCATCGAGCGTGCGGCGCTGGGCGAGGGCGGCGCCCGGCAGCAGGGCGGCCCCGGCGAGGAGGCCGGCGAGATGGCGGCGGGTCAGCATGGGGGTCTCTCCCGTCTGGGCGTTGCGCCGCCTCTACCAATGCCGGGTGACAAACGGATGACGCATCGATGACATCCCCATGTCCCTTGCCAAGGCCCCTTCGCCGGCCCAGCCTCCGCGCAACCACAGGAGGAAACCGATGCCGCACCGCCGCAGCGTGCTTGCCTTGCCGATGCTGCTCGCCGGAGGGGTGGCCCGGGCGCAGGACGCCTTTCCCGCCCGCGCGGTCGCCGTCTATTCCGGCTATGCCCCGGGCGGGGTGACCGACATCACCTCCCGGGCGGTGGCCGAGCGCATGGCCCGCGAGCTCGGCGTGCCCGTCGTGGTCGAGAACCGGGTCGGCGGCGCGACCTCGGTCGCCAACACCGCCGCGGCGGCGGCCCGGCCGGATGGCTACGTGCTGCTGATGGGCACCTCGTCGCTGGCGATCAACCCGGCCCTCCAGCCGAGCCTCACCCCCCGCGAGCCGATGCGGGAGCTGGCGCCGGTCGGCCTGGTCTTCCGCAGCGCCTTCGTGCTCCATGTCCATCCGAGCGTGCCGGCGCACAGCACGGCGGAGCTGATCGCCTGGTGCCGCGCCAATCCCGGCCGGCTCAATTTCGGCAGCAGCGGCACCGGCGCGGTGAACCACCTGTCGATGGCCCTCTTCGCCCAGCGGGCCGGGATCGAGGTGACGCACATCCCCTATCGCGGCGGCGCCCCGGCGCTGCTCGACCTTCGCGCCGGCCGCATCGGGGCAATGTTCCAGGCCGTGCAGGAGGCCCTGCCGGCCCTGCAGGAGGGCGCCACCCGTGGCCTCGCCATCTCCTCCGCCAACCGCGAGCCGCTCCTCCCCGACCTGCCGCCCGTCGCCGAGGCGCTGCCAGGCTTCGACGCCGTTTTCTGGCAGGGCCTCTTCGCCCCCGCCGGCACTCCGGCCCCCATCCTCGCCCGCCTCGGCGTCGCGCTCCGCGCCGCCACCGAGGATGCCGAGCTGCGCGCCCGCCTGGCGCAGCAGGGCGTCGCGCTCACCACCGGCGATGCCACTGCCCTGGCCAGCCTGCTGCAGCAGGACACCGCCCTCTGGAGCCGCCTGATCCGCGAGGCCGACATCCGCCCCGACTAGGGAATGTTACTGTTCATCCATGTTGTGACTATGCGGCTTCGAAATAGCTACGCAACCGATCGGTCCGCAACAAACCGATGGATTTCAGAATGAAATAGTCTGTAACCGAGATTGACGGTCTGTCATGCGGATAGTGCCGGTAACATCCCGGACAAGCCTATTAAAAGAGACTGCCCTGCCTGCCCCCCGAAGCTTAAGGTTTGGGCATAACGAGGTACGTCCATGTCCGCGATCCTGCAGTCCAGTGGGCATCCGCTTGAGCATCCCCCCGGGTTCCGGGGCGAGGCGCCACTCGGCCCGGTGGAGATCGCCGCCCCCGCCCGTGCCGCTGTCGAAGGGCTACGTCAGACCATTCCCGCCGCCCTTCGCCGCGCCGCCGACGCCATCCCCTTCCTCGACCGGCCCCGCGCGACCCGGCGCCTGGTCCGGCGCATGGAGGCTGCGCTCGGCTATACCCCCAACCTCCGCCGGCCGCGCACCTTCAACGAGCACGTTGCCTGGAAAATACTCAACGATCGCAACCCGCTCATCCCGCTGACGACGGACAAGGTCACGGCCCGCGACTACGTGGCCGCCAAGGCCGGATCCGACCTCCTCCTCCCGCTCCATGGTGTCTGGGAGCGCGCCGAGGACATCCCGTGGGACGACATGCCGGAGCAGTTCGCCCTCAAGGCCTCGCATGGCTGGCAGATGAACCTGCTGGTGCGCGACAAGGCGGCGCTCGACCGGGCCGCCGCCATCCGCGAGGCGAATGCCTGGCTCGCCGAGGACCACTACCGGCGGACCGGGGAATGGGGCTACCGCAACCTCCGCCCGCGCCTCATGGCCGAATCGCTCATCACCGGCGACCGCCCGAGCGGCGTGCCGGAGGATTTCAAATTCTACGTCTTCCGCGGCCGCGCGCGCCTGCTCAGCATCCATCTCGACCGCGGGACGGAGCAGTACGGCTACCGCTTCTACGCGCCGGACGACCTGCGGCCGCTGCCCTTCATGGGTGGCGGCTGGCGCGGCCCCGTCCCCTACACGCCGCCGCCCGAGGCCCGGGAGCTCGCCGCCATCGCCTCCCGCCTCGGCGAGGATTTCGACTTTGTCCGGGTCGACCTCTACCTCGCCGGGGGCAGGCCCTGGTTCGGCGAGCTGACCCACTACCCCGCCAGCGCCTGCATCCGCTTCCCGAGCCGCGTCCAGGACCGCTTCATGGGCGACATGTGGTCCGGCCGGATCTGACGGACTTGCACCGGTAAGGCCCCAGCCGCGATAGTCTCCCCAACCAATCGTTCGGGGGAGACATCCACGATGCTGGGCCTGATGCAGGACCGACCGCTGCTGATCTCGAGCCTGCTGGAACACGCCGCCCGCCACCACCAGGGCTCCCGCGTCGTCTCCGCCCGGCCCGACGGCACGCTGGTGCGCCACACCTGGGCCGAGATCGCGGCCCGCGCCGCCCAGTTGGCCCACGCCCTTGCCGCCCGCGGCGTCCAGCCCGGCGAGCGCATAGCGACGCTCGCCTGGAACGAGCACCGCCACCTCGAGGCCTACTACGCCATCTCCTCCATGGGCGCCGTCCTCCATACGGTGAACCCGCGCCTGTTTCCCGGCCAGATCGCCTATATCCTGGCCGATGCCGAGGACACCCACCTGCTGGTGGACCCGACCCTGCTCGCCGGCGCCGAGGCGCTGGCCGACAAGCTGCCGCCCAGCCTCCGCGCCATCATCGTCATGGGGACGGAGGCCGACATCCCGGCCAACTGCCCCCTTCGCGGCCGCTTCGAGCTGCTGGCGCAGGAGAGCCTGATCGCCGGCCAGCCCACCAGCTTCCCCTGGCCCGAACTCGACGAGCGCAGCGCCTCCTCGCTCTGCTACACCTCGGGCACCACGGGCGAGCCGAAGGGCGTGCTCTACAGCCACCGCTCCACCCTCATCCACGCCATCAGCACCTTGCAGAAGGACTGCTTCAACATCGGCGCGCAGGATGTGGTGCTGCCGGTGGTGCCGATGTTCCATGTCAATGCCTGGGGCATCCCCTATTCGGCGGCGGCGGCCGGCGCCTCTCTCATCCTCCCCGGGCCGAAGCTCGACCCGGCGAGCCTGCATCGCCTGTTCGAGGAGGAGCGCGTCACCGTCTCCGCCGGCGTGCCGACCATCTGGACGGCGTTGCTGAACTGGCTTCGCGCCGACCCCTCCCGCCGCTTCGCCAACCCGCCGCGCCTGATCGTCGGCGGCACCGCGCTGCCGACCGCGATCAATGCCGGCTTCCTCAAGGACTACGGCGTCTCCATCCTCCATGCCTGGGGCATGACGGAGACCAGCCCCCTCGGCACCACCAATGCCCGCAAGCCGGAGAATGCGGACTGGGACGACGACCGCTTCCTCGACTATGCCCGGAAGCAGGGCCGCCCGCTCTTCGGCGTCGAGATCCGGGTCCGCGACGGCCAGGGCCAGGAGATCGCGCATGACGGCGTGGCCTTCGGCGAGCTCGAGGTCCGTGGCCCCTGGATCGCCGGCCAGTACTTCAACCGCCCGGGCGACGCCGCCTTCACCGAGGATGGCTGGTTCCGCACCGGCGACGTGGTGACGGTGGACGAGCTCGGCTGCATCGAGATCGTCGACCGCGCCAAGGACGTCATCAAGTCGGGCGGCGAGTGGATCAGCTCCATCACCCTCGAGAACCTGATCATGGGCCACCCGGCGGTGCAGGAGGCGGCCGTCATCGCCATGGCCCATCCGAAATGGGACGAGCGCCCGCTGCTCCTCATCCAGCCGAAGCCGGGCGCGAGCCCGACGGCGGAGGAGATCCTCGCCTTCTACGAGGGCAAGGTGGCGAAGTGGTGGATCCCCGACGCGGTGGAATTCGTCGAGAGCCTGCCGCACACCGCGACCGGCAAGCTGTGGAAGGCCGACCTCAAGGCCCGCTACAAGGATGTGCGGCGCGCGGGTGGGTGAGGGGGCTGGCCTCGGCGCCTTCATCGCCGCCCGGCCCGAGCTGCTGGCGCCGCTCCGCATCCTTGCCGGCCTGGGCCTGCCCGATGCGTGGATCGGCGCCGGCGCGCTCCGCAACCCGGTCTGGGACGCGCTCTCCGGCTTTGCCTCCGGCACCAACCCGCCGGAGGATATCGACGTCGTCTGGTTCGATTCCGCCCGCGCCACCCGCGAGGCCGATGCCGCGATCGAGGCCCGCCTGTACGCGCTCGCCCCCGGCTTTCCCTGGTCGGTCCGCAACCAGGCCCGCATGGCCGCGCGCAACGGCGACGCCCCCTGCGCCTCGGCCGCCGACGCCATCGCCCACTGGCCGGAGACCGCGACCGCCATCGCCGCCCGCTGTACCGAGACCGGCATCGAGGTCGCGGCGCCGCACGGCACCGGGGACCTCCTCGCCCTCATCCTCCGCCCGACCTCCCCGGCCAAGGCTGCGGCGATGGCCGCCCGCGCCGCCGCCAAGGGCTGGACGCGCCGCTGGCCGCGCCTGACCATGGCCCCGACCAACCGGAGCCATCCCTGATGCTGCAGCCCCCGCCCGCCGAACCCGGCATGCACGAGCAGGAGGTCGACACCCCCGCCCTGGTGCTCGACCTCGACGCCTTCGAGGCCAATCTCGACCGCATGGCGAGCCTGCTCGAGGGCACCGGCGTCAGGCTCCGCGCCCATGCCAAGACCCACAAGTCGCCGGTCATCGCGCGCCTGCAGATGGCCCGCGGCGCCGTCGGCCAATGCGTCCAGAAGGTCGCCGAGGCAGAGGTGCTGGCCTGGGGCGGCATCCCCGACATCCTGGTGAGCAACCAAGTGGTCGGCCATCGCAAGCTCGCCCGCCTCGCCGCCCTCCAGCGCATCTGCCGGGTCGCCATCTGCGTCGACGGGCCGGAGCAGGTCGAGTCCCTCGAAGCCGCCGCCGCGGCGGCCGGCACCCGCATCACCGCGCTTGTCGAGATCGATTGCGGCGCCTCCCGCTGCGGCGTCGAGGCCGGGCCGCCCACCGTGGCGCTCGCCCGGCGCATCGCCGAGAGCCCGCACCTGATCTTCGGCGGCCTTCAGAGCTACCACGGCAGCGCCCAGCACATCCGCGGCCCCGCCGAGCGCGCCGCTGCCATAGCCCATGCGGTGGAGCTGACCCGCCGCAGCGTCGAGCAGCTCCGTCAGCAGGGCCTCGACTGCGCCATCGTCGGCGGCGGCGGCACCGGCACCTTCCGCGACGAGCTGGCGAGCGGCGTCTATACCGAGATCCAGGCCGGCTCCTACGCCTTCATGGATGCCGACTATGCCCGCAACGCCGAGCCGCCGCCCTTCCGCCATGCCCTCTTCGTGCTGTCGACGGTGATGAGCCGCGCCATCCCCGGCGTCGCCGTGCTGGATGCTGGGCACAAGGCGGTGGCGATCGACAGCGGATTGCCGCTTGTCGCGGACCGCCCCGGCCTCCGCTACGCCGGCGCCTCCGACGAGCACGGCAAGCTGCTGGTGGAGGACGGCGCGCCGCCCGCGCTCGGGGAGAAGCTCCGCCTCGTCCCCGGCCATTGCGACCCGACGATCGACCGCTACGACTGGTATGTCGGGGTGCGGGGCGGCCGGGTGGAGTGCCTCTGGCCGGTCGCCTCGCGCGGCGCGATGGCCTGACGGGGGCGGGGGCGGCCCTCGCTCGCCCCGGCCCGCGGAGGTGGCGCCGGATCTCGGTCCCGGCGAGCCGGTGACGCCGGTCGCGGTTCGCCCTACCGGCGCGTCCGGTGATGGTGCCGGACGGTCGGCGCGGCGGGCTTGGGCGGCCGCGCCACCACCCGGCTGTCGCTGTCGCCCTGCTCGATTCGCGCTGCTGGCCGCAACGTCGTCCGCGTGCCGACGGCCCGGAGCAGCCCCGGCCGGGCCGCAAGGGTCGTCGCCCGGGCCGGACGGACCTCCGGCTTCGCCGCGGCGACCGCGACGCGCCGCCCCGCCCGCGGCGCCGCCGCCTGCGCCGTCGCCAGCACATGCCGGCCCCGCAGCGAGGCTGCCTGGGCCGAAGCCATGACGGCGGGCGCGCGCCGTGCCGCGACGGCGACGCCCATCTGGCCGAAGCCCTGGTCGAGCAGCGCCATCATGTGCCGGTCCCGCTCCCGGCCGGTCTGCCCGCCGAAGACGGCGGCCACCAGCCGCACCCCGTCCCGCTGCGCGCTGGCGACGAGGTTGAAGCCGCTGTCGTTCACGTAGCCGGTCTTGATGCCGTCCGCCCCGTCATACTCCTGGAGGAGGCGGTTGTGGTTCCAATGGGTCCGGCCCCGGAAGACGAAATGCGGGGTGGAGAAGAAGGTGTACCGCTCCGGGAAGTCCTGCATCAGCCGCCGGCCGAGCAGCGCCATGTCGCGCGCCGTCGTCACCTGGTCGAGATCAGGAAGACCGGAGGCGTTGCGGAAGGTGGTGCGCGTCATCCCAAGCGCCCGGGCCTTCATGGTCATCAGCTGGGCGAAGCGGTCCTCGCTGCCACCACCGAGGAACTCGCCGAGCGCCGCCGCCGCGTCATTGGCCGACTTGGTGACGAGGGCGAGGATCGCCTCCTCCACCGTCAGCGTCATGCCCGCGGTGAGGCCAAGGCGCGACGGCGCCATGGAGGCGGCATTGGCCGAGACGCGGATCGGGGTGTCGAGGGTGACGCGGCCATCGCGCAGCGCGTCGAAGGCAAGGTAGACGGTCATCATCTTGGTCAGCGAGGCCGGGTAGCGCTGCTCGTCCGGGCTGGCGGCGATCAGCACGTTGCCGCTGCGGGCATCGGTGACGATGGCGGCGTATCGCTCGCTGCCGATCTGCGCCCGGGCGGGTGGGGCCGTGGCCAGGCCACAGGTGACGGCAAGGGCCATGACGGCCCCGAAGCGCGATGCGCAGGTCCCCAACATACCAATCCCCCGATACGCGGCCCATGCCCCCCGGCCGACCTGCGAATCGAGGATAAGCTACGCCTTCGTAAGGCTCCTTGTCCACTGGAATGGGATAAGAACCACAGGAAAGCAGGGAGTTACTGGCCTTGTTTCATAGGTGGCACGGAATCTTCGGGTGTCGGCCTCGGGAGCCGTCCCAAGATCCGGGACCTATCTCACGACAGAGTGATGTTGCGGCGCGATAGAGGCTTGCTAAAGCCCCGGGCCCCGACCTACATAGCGTCATGTTGCAGCGCAGCAAAAGGCGTGCTCTCCGGGTCGTCAGTGACCCGGGCTACGCCTCAACCCATTGAGGAGCAAGGCGATGGCGGTAGTTTCCGAGGCCAAGCTGGCCGATGTGAAGAAGCTGGTGAACGAGGCTGCCGCGACCGGCGCCGCGAATACCCAGAAGGTTGTCCAGGAAAGCGCCGCCCCGGCGCATGCGACGATGGAGAAGACGATGGAGCAGGCGACTAAGGCTACCGAAGGCATGATGAAGGCCGCCGAGCAGGCCGCCGAGTTCAACCGCGGCAATGCCGAGGCGATGGCGAAGGCCGCGCAGGTCTACATGACCGGCGTGCAGGACCTCTCCAAGCAGACGCTCGCCATGATGCAGAGCCTCAGCGAGCACGCGATCGCCAGCGCCCGCGCGCTCTCCACGGTGAAGAGCCTGAAGGAGGCGACCGAGATCCAGACCTCCTACGCCCGCAGCGCGATGGAGAAGACCCTCTCCGAGACCACCAAGCTGCAGGAGGCCTCGCTGAAGCTGGCCGAGGCGACCTTCGCGCCGATCACCGCCCGCATGCAGGTTGCGGTCGAGACGATGTCGAAGCCGATCGCGGCCTGACCCCGCCCGGCCCCTCGGGGCCGGACGAGCTGGGGCCCGGCCCCGGCATCCCCGTCCTGGGGGTGCCGGGCCGGGCCCTTCATGTTTCAGGGCTTTTTCCGGGGCGCCCGCTGACCATATCCTGCGCGACCGCCCTGCTTAGCCCTTCACCTCATGCCATCCGGGGCGATATCCTGTTCGAGAGGCCGGGCCGCGCGCCCGGCTTGCCCGGATGCCCGAAGGCAGGCGAGGCCTGACCACCAGGAAGCTCATGATCGCTCAGGACAAGCCGTTGATCGAAGGGGCCACCCCGCCCAGCACGCCACCTGGGGACACCACGCCGAATACCGGCGTCGTCGTGAAGACCCGGCCGCGCACCAAGAAGCCGGCCATGTACAAGGTCTTGATGCTGAACGACGACTACACGCCGATGGAGTTCGTCGTCCACGTCCTCGAACGCTTCTTCCAGAAGAACCGGGAGGAGGCGACCCGTATCATGCTCCATGTCCACAGGCGCGGCGTCGGCGTCTGCGGCGTCTTTACCTATGAGGTCGCCGAGACCAAGGTGACTCAGGTGATGGACCTCGCCCGGCAGAACCAGCACCCGCTCCAGTGCACGATCGAAAAGGAATGATCGCCGGAAGAGCTCGTTCCGGTACATTATCGGATGGCCGAGAGCCGCGGCGCCGTCACAAGACTGCCACCCCGCCGAATGGGGGGCTCGTCGAGCCTGCCGGGACGACCCAGATCATGCCCACGCCTATCGCCGGTTTTCCGATCGGCGCAGAGTTCAGCGGAAACCCACCCATGGCCCTGGATGTTCCAGGTTTGTTGGGTTCCATCGGGGAGCGTCGCTAAGCATGTTGTCCCGCAATCTCGAGCAGACGCTCCACCGCGCCCTCGGCCTGGCCAATGAACGCCGGCACGAATACGCGACACTGGAGCACCTCCTTCTCGCCCTCACCGACGACACCGACGCGGCCACCGTGCTGCGGGCCTGCGGCGTCGACAACGACAAGCTCAAGCGTGACCTGACCGAGTTCCTGGACAAGGACCTCGCGGGCCTCGTGACCGAGCGTGCCGGCGACCCGAAGCCGACCGCCGGCTTCCAGCGCGTCGTCCAGCGCGCCGCCATTCACGTCCAGTCCTCCGGCCGGGACGAGGTGACGGGCGCCAATGTGCTCGTCGCCCTGTTCTCCGAGCGGGAGAGCCATGCCGTCTACTTCCTGCAGCTACAGGACATGACGCGGCTGGACGCGGTGAACTTCATCTCCCACGGCATCGCCAAGGCGCCCGGCCGCGCGGCCAACCGCCCGGTGCAGGGCACGCCAACCACCAGCCAGGCGCCTGAGGAGCCGGAGAAGGAGGAGAAGCCGCGTGGCGGCCGCGGCCAGGACGCGCTCTCCAACTACTGCGTCAACCTCAACAAGAAGGCGCAGCAGGGCAAGATCGACCCTCTGATCGGCCGCGACCACGAGATCGAGCGGACGATCCAGATCCTCTGCCGCCGCACCAAGAACAACCCGCTCTATGTGGGCGACCCGGGCGTCGGCAAGACGGCGATCGCCGAGGGACTGGCCAAGCGCATCATCGAGGGCGACGTGCCCGAGGTGCTGGCCAAGTCGACCATCTACGCGCTCGACATGGGCAGCCTGCTCGCCGGCACCCGCTACCGCGGCGATTTCGAGGAGCGGCTGAAGGCCGTCGTCAACGAGCTCGAGCAGCAGCCCGGCTCCATCCTCTTCATCGACGAGATCCACACCGTCATCGGTGCGGGTGCGACCTCGGGCGGGGCGATGGACGCCTCGAACCTGCTGAAGCCGGCGCTGGCCCAGGGCACGCTGCGCTGCGTGGGCTCGACCACCTACAAGGAATACCGCAACTACTTCGAGAAGGACCGGGCCCTCGTCCGGCGCTTCCAGAAGATCGACGTCAACGAGCCGACGGTCGAGGATGCGGTGAAGATCCTCCAGGGGCTCAAGACGAACTACGAGAAGCACCACAAGGTCCGCTACACGCCGGAGGCGATCCGCGCCGCCGTCGAGCTCTCGGCCAAGTACATCCATGACCGGAAGCTGCCGGACAAGGCGATCGACGTGATCGACGAGGTCGGCGCCTCCCGCATGCTGCAGCCCGAGGGCAAGCGGAAGAAGACCGTCACGCTGAAGGACGTCGAGGAGATCGTGGCGAAGATCGCCCGCATTCCACCGAAGACCGTCAGCAACGACGACAAGGAGACGCTCAAGACTCTCGAGCGCGACCTGAAGTCGATGGTCTTCGGCCAGGAAGCGGCAATCGAGGCGCTGTCCGCCGCCATCAAGCTGTCCCGGGCTGGGCTGCGCGATGCGGAGAAGCCGATCGGCAACTACCTCTTCTCCGGCCCCACGGGCGTCGGCAAGACCGAGGTGGCGAAGCAGCTGGCGAAGACCCTCGGCATCGAGCTGATCCGCTTCGACATGTCCGAGTACATGGAGCGGCACTCGATCAGCCGGCTGATCGGCGCGCCCCCGGGCTATGTCGGCTTCGACCAGGGCGGTCTGCTGACCGACAGCATCGACCAGCACCCGCATGCGGTCCTGCTGCTTGATGAGATCGAGAAGGCGCATCAGGATCTCTACAACATCCTGTTGCAGGTGATGGACCACGGGAAGCTGACCGACCACAACGGCAAGACGGTCGACTTCCGCAACGTGATCCTGATCATGACTACCAATGCCGGCGCGGCCGACATGGCGAAGCCCGCCATCGGCTTCGGCAGCAGCGTCCGGGTGGGCGAGGATACGGAGGCCATCCAGCGGATGTTCACCCCCGAATTCCGCAACCGGCTGGATGCGGTGGTGCCCTTCTCCGGCCTGTCGCAGGAAATCGTCGGCCAGGTGGTCGAGAAGTTCGTGATGCAGCTGGAGGCCCAGCTCGCAGACCGCAACGTGACCATCGAGCTCAGCTCGGCGGCCAAGGAGTGGCTGGCCGAGAAGGGCTACGACCCGCTCTATGGTGCGCGGCCGCTGGCCCGCGTCATCCAGGAGCACATCAAGAAGCCGCTCGCCGAGGAGCTGCTCTTTGGCAAGCTCGCCAAGGGCGGTTCGGTGAAGGTGAACCTGCGCGACGGCGCGCTGGCCTTCGACTACCAGGAGGCTGCGCCGCCCGCCTTGCCGAAGCCCGAGGAAGGGCCCGGCGATGGCGAGGCGGAGAAGGAGCCGGAGGCGGTGGAGTAGCGCTCCACCCCATCCTGACGGAGACTGGACGGGCGCGGGGGACATCCTCCGCGCCCGTTTTCATTCGGGGAGAAGCCAGTGAGCGCCATCAAGGATTGGGATGCCTACAACGCCGCCGAGCGGGCACGCGGCAAGGAGCTCAGCGAGCTGCATCCGGAGCTGGTGAAGGGCTTCGGCGCGCTCAGCCGCGGCGCGGCGGCGACGCAGCATCTGGATGCCAAGACGCGGGAGCTGATCGCCCTCGCGGTCGCCATCACGACGCGCTGCGACGGCTGCATCGACGCGCATGTGCGGAAGGCGAAGGTCGCCGGCGCCAGCAAGGCGGAGATGGCCGAGGCGATGGGCGTCGCCGTCGCGCTCAATGCGGGCGCCGCCTTCACCTATGCGCTGCACGTCCTCGACGCGGCGGGCGAATCAGGCGGCTGAACGGGTCCAGGAGCCGGCCAGGCCCAGCATGAGGGCGCCGAGGCTGCCCTCCTGCACGGCGCTGGCGGCTTCGGCCAGGGGGAACCAGCGGCGCTCGCGCTGCGCCTTCTCCGGCCAGTCCTCCAGCAACTCCTCGACGGCAAGGGGGAAGACATCCACCTTGCAGGTCACGGTGGCGCCGTCGCGGAGCCGCTTCGGATAGGCGTAGGTGCCGATCGGCTTCTCGGCAATGCGGCCGCGGATGCCGGCCTCCTCATAGGCCTCGCGCTCGGCCTGGCGGGCGGGGCCGCATTTCTCGGTCCAGCCCTTGGGCAGGACCCAGCGCCGCGTCTCCCGGCTGGTGACCAGCAGGACCTGCATCTCGCCCTCCGCCTGCCGGAAGGGCAGGGCGGCACATTGGCGTCCGCGGCGGGATGGCTTCGACGAACGGGACATGGCCTATAGATATGCAATCTAGTTGAGCGATGCTGTGCGAATGTTAACACAACCCTTGTGACACGTGGTCGTGAAAAGGCGCCAGCGGCCGGTTGCTACCGCGTACCGAACATCCGGTCGCCGGCATCGCCGAGGCCTGGGACGATGTAGCCATGGCCGTCCAGATGGCTGTCGATGGCGGCCGTCCAGATCGGCACCTCCGGATGGGCGCCGTGGAAGCGCTCGATCCCCTCCGGCGCGGCGAGCAGGCAGACGAGGCGCAGCTCGTGGCAGCCGCGCTCCTTCAGCCGGTCGACCGCGGCGACGGCGCTGTTGGCGGTGGCCAGCATCGGGTCGAGGACGATCACCAGCCGCTCCGCCACGTCGGGCGGCGCCTTGAAGTAGTATTCGACGGCCTGGAGGGTCTTCGGGTCGCGGTAGAGGCCGATATGGGCGATGCGGGCCGAGGGGACGAGGTCCAGCATCCCGTCGACGAAGCCCATCCCGGCGCGGAGGATGGGGGCGAAGACCAGCTTCTTGCCAGAGAGGATCGGCGTCCTCATCCGGGCCAGAGGGGTCTCGATCTCGACCTCCTCCAGCGGCAGATCGCGCGTCACCTCATAGGCCAGCAGCATGCCGATCTCGTTCAGCAGGCGGCGGAAGCCCTGGGTGGAGCGCTCGGCGCTACGCATCAGCGAGAGCTTGTGCTGCACCAGCGGGTGGCGGACGACATGGACCTGGCGCATCGGGAACCCTTCAGAAGACGGTGCCATCGCTGGCGATGCGGAGCGGCGGGCCGCCATCGGCGCGGCGCTCGGCGGCGAGGCGCCGACCGGCCCACCAGGTGCCGCCCTCCAGCACGCGGGCCAGCGGGAAGGCCTCCGCGGTGACGCCGAGGCGCGCGCGGACCAGCGGCGCGATCCGGTCGAGCAGCGCGACGGTCAGCGCCCGCCAGCCGACGATGAGCGGCGAGCCCGGCGCGTGCTCGCGCCCGGCATCCGTGGGGTCGGCAAGGCGGATGACGCCCATGTCGAGGAAGAGGCCGCCATTGCGGTACTCCGGCAGGCCGGTCAGCGCGTCGATGGCGGTGACGCGGATGCCCGCCTCCTCCAGCGGCTCGATCAGCGAATAGGCGAGCCATTGCGAGAGCTTGTGGAAGGGCACCGGCCCGTCCGCGATGGCCGGATGCGGCCAGGCATCGGCGCCATGCGGCCAGATCGGGCCGAGCCGGTGGAGCAGGGCGATGAGGATCGCTCGCGCCGGCAGCGCACCGCCCTCAGCCTCCGCCGCCAGATGGTCGAAGAGCGTGCCCGGGCGGCCGGGCACCGCCTCGCCCAGGCGGCGCAGCAGGGCGGCGCGGCCCTCGAGGCCGACCAGCGGATTGTCCGTGCTCACCTGGAAGCCCGCGGCCAGGTCGGCGGTGGTGATTGTGGCAAGCCGCGCCGCATCCGCCCGCGCGCTGCGGCCGTCGGTGGCGAAGGCGCCAGCCATCATCATGCGGAAGCTGGCGACGGCGAGGCCTTCCGACCGGGCGAAGACCTGGCCCGTCTTCGCCTCGCGGTAGCGCCAGGCCATGCCGGCGCCGGCATCGAGCAGGACGGAGGTGATGGCAAGGTCGAAGGCCATCCGCGGGTCGCGGTGGGGGAAGGCGGCCCAGCGGTCGACGCCGCCCACGGCGAAATGCCGCCAGCGGGCATGGAAGGGGACGGCGAGGTCCGGGTAATTCTCCCGCACCACCTGCGCGACGAAGTCGGCGGTGGCGGGCAGCCGGCCGAGATCGAGGACCCAGCCCTCCAGCCGCCCCGCCTCGGCGAGGGCGAAGAGCGCCTCGCACCGCTCCCGCACCGCCTCCGGCGTCAGGAGATCGCTCACATGCTCTCCAGCGGCCGGCCGACGGTGCGGGCGAGGTCGGCGGGGCTCGGCGCGTCGGGGGCGAAGTAGCCGGCCGCCTTCTTCGCCTCCATCTCCACGGCGGCATCGGGCGGGATGCGGTCGGGCGGGATGGGGATGCGCTCCAGCACCTCGATGCCCTGCTCCACCATCGCCTCGTATTTCATGTTGGACATGGAGACGAGGCGGTGGATGCGCGTCACGCCGAGCCAGTGCAGCACATCCGGCATCAACTGCTGGAAGCGCGCATCCTGCACGCCCGCGACGCATTCCGTCCGCTCGAAATAGGTGGCGGCCTGGTCGCCGCCCTCCTGGCGCTTGCGGGCATTGTAGACGAGGAATTTCGTCACCTCGCCGAGCGCCCGCCCCTCCTTGCGGTTGTAGACGACGAGGCCGACGCCGCCCTCCTGCGCCGCCCGCACCCCCTCCTCGATCCCCTGGATGAGATAGGGCCGGCAGGTGCAGATGTCGGAGCCGAAGACGTCGGAGCCGTTGCACTCGTCGTGCACCCGGCAGGCGAGGCGGGTATGGCGGTCCGCCAGCGCCCGCGGGTCGCCGAAGATATAGGCGGTGATGCCGCCGATGGGGGGGAGGAAGACCGAGAGGTCCGGCCGCGTCACCAGCTCCGGATACATCCCCCCCGTCTGCTCGAAGAGGGTGCGACGGAGGTCGTGCTCGGCGACGCCGAAGCGCTCGGCAATCCCCGGAAGCCACCAGACCGGGTCGATCGCCGCCTTGGTGACCGAGACATCGCCATTCGGGTGCAGCACCTGCCCGTCCGGCGCCAGCTCGCCGGCGCCGATCAGCGCGTTCAGCTCCGCCATGTTCAGCCGGGCGCGGGTGATGGCGATGGTCGGGCGGATGTCGATGCCCTCGCCGATCGCCTGGCCGAAGGCCTGGCCGGTGACATGGCCCCAGGGGTCGAGCGAGACGATGCGCCCCGGCTCGCCCCATTGCGGATAGGGCCCGATCTCCGTCACCGGATGGGTGTTGGCGAGGTCCGGCCGCTGCAGCGGCGAGAGGGCGCCGGCCGAGACCGCGAGCGCCCGGTAGAGCGAGTAGGACCCGCCATGGGTGCCGATGACGTTGCGGTCGGAGGGCCGGGTGACGGAGCCGATGACCGGCCCGCGCACCTCCGGCGTCGCCGCCCCCCAGCGCAGCGGCCAGCGATGCGCCTGGGGCTCCGGGTGGGAGGTGAGGCGGATGTGGCGCGGGGCGTTGCTGCTCATGCGGCGCAGCTTGCCAGGATGCGTGCCCGGTTCAAAGTGCCGCTTCCGTGGTAGCAACGGACGGTGCCGGCACCCTATCCTCCCCGCATGCCCCCGGCACGAGGGGCTCCACAGGGAGGAGATACGCATGGAACGCCGCATCCTCGCGGGCGGGATCGCCGGTCTTGCCGGCGCCGCCTCGCTTGCCGCCCCCAACCTCGCCAGCGCGCAGCCACGCATCCGCTGGCGCTGCCCGAACAGCTTCCCGAAGACCCTCGACACCCTCTACGGCGCGGCCGAGATCGTGGCGCGCCGGGTGCGGGAGATGTCGGACGGCGCCTTCGAGATCACCGTCTCCGGCCCCGGCGAGATCGTGCCCGCGCTGCAGATCATGGATGCGGTGGGGCAGGGCTCGGTCGAGTGCGGCTTCACCTCCAGCCTCTTCTACTTCGGCAAGGATCCGAGCCTGGCGATCAGCACGACCCTGCCCTGGGGGATGCCGAGCCGGGCGATGTTCGCTTGGCTCAACTACGGCGGCGGGCGCGACCAGCTGCGCGAGGTGTTCCGCGACCAGGGCGTGGTCGCCATCCCCGCCGCCTGCACCGGCGCACAGATGGGTGGCTGGCTGAAGAAGGAGATCCGCGCGCCGGAGGACCTCCGAGGGCTGAAATTCCGCATCGCCGGGCTTGGCGGCAGCGTCATGGCGAAGCTCGGCGTCGTCGCCCAGCAGATCGCGCCCGGCGACATCTACCCGGCGCTGGAGCGCGGCGTGATCGACGGCGCCGAGTATATCGGCCCCTATGACGACGAGAAGCTCGGCTTCGGCCAAGTGGCGAAATACTACTACTACCCCGGCTTCCAGGAGATCGGGCCCAGCACCGACTTCATGATCAACCAGCGGGTCTGGGACGCGCTGCCGAAGCCCTACCAGTCCATGCTGGAGACCGCCTGCGCCGAGGCCTGGCATGCGACGACGGCGAAATACGACGTGCTGAACCCGCCGGCGCTGCGGCGGCTGGTGGCGGCCGGCACCCAGCTCCGCCCCTATCCGCGGGAGGTGATGGCGGCGCTCTACAAGGCGGCGCAGGAGCTCTACGCGGAGCTCGGCGCGCAGAATGCCCGCTTCAAGCGCATCCACGAACATTGGGACAAGTTCCGGCTGGAGCAGGTCCAGTGGTTCCGCGTGGCCGAGGACAGCGCGGCGAACTTCGTCGCCGTGACCACGGCGCAGCGCTGACCGGACCCGTCAGGCGGCTTCCGCCGCCTGGCGCCCGAGGATGAAGTCCGCCGCCCGCTCCGCGATCATCAGCGTGGTCGCATAGGTGTTGGCAGAGGGCATGCTCGGCATGATCGAGGCATCGACGACGCGCAAGGCCTGCATGCCATGCACCAGCAGCCGGTCGTTCACCACCGCGGTCGGGTCGGTCTCCGGCCCCATGCGGGCGGTGCCGATCAGGTGGTAGGTGGTGCTGCCGTTGCGCTTGGCGAAGTCGAGCAGCTCGTCATCCGTCTGCGCCTGGGGCCCCGGCAGCGTCTCGGCCTCGAGATACCGGCTGAGCTCCGGCGTGTTCAGCATCCGCCGCACCAGCCGCATGCCGCCGAGATGCACGCGCACATCCATCGGGTCGGAGAGGTAGTTCGGGTTGATCACCGGGTCCTCGAAGACATCCGTGCTGCGCGCGGTGACCCAGCCGGTGCTCTCCGGCCGGTGCTGCCAGGCGCCGGCGGTGACGCCCGGATAGTCATCCAGCACATAGACTTTGCCCTCGACATAGGAGCCGGGGGTGAAGACGCATTGCAGGTCCGGCACGTCGAGCCCCTCGAAGCTCTTCCAGAAGACATGCACATGGGAGGGCGCGACGGCCAGGATGCTCGGCCGGCGCAGCCCCCAGCGGGCGATCTGCATCCCGAGCTTCACGCCGCGGCCGAGCTGGTTCAGCGTCTCGACGCCCGGCTTCGCCCGCATGACGAAGCGCGAGGCGTAGTGGTCGCGGAAATTGGCGCCGACGCCGCGCAGCGCGTGCACCACGGGCACGCCGAGCCGCTCCAGCAGGTCGGCGGGGCCGACGCCCGAGACCTGCAGCAGCCGCGCCGTGTTCACCGTGCCGGCGGAGAGGATGACCTCGCGCCGCGCCCGCACCTCGCGCGGCGGGGCGCCGCGGGCGGCGAGGTAGCGGATGCCGACCGCGCGCTTGCTCTCGAAAAGGATGGCGCTGGCCCGCGCATTGGTCCGCACCTCGAGGTTCGGCCGCTTCATGGCCGGCTTGAGGAAGGCCCGCGCCGCCGAGACGCGCCGCCCGTTGCGGATCGCCCGCTGGAAGTAGCCGACGCCCGCTTGGTCGCCGCTGTTGTAGTCGCGGGCGCGAGGGATGCCCAATCCGACGCAGCCCTCGATGAAGGCCTCCGAGACCGGGTGGATCCAGTCCATGTCGGTGACGGGGATGCCGTCCTCGTTCCGCCCACGCGACTCGTCGCCGTCGCCGATGCGGTTCTCGCTGCGCCGGTAGTAGGGCAGGCAGTCCGCATAGCCCCAGCCGCGGTTGCCGCGCTGCGCCCAGTTGTCGAGATCCGCCGGCTGGCCGCGGTTGTAGACCATGCCGTTGACCGAGGAGGAGCCGCCGAGCGTCCGCCCCTGCGTGGTGCTGATGCGCCGCCCCCCGGTCATCGGCAGCGGCTCGGTCTTGAACTGCCAGGTGACGCCTGGGTCGACCAGCGTCTTGATGAAGCCGGCGGGGATGTGGATGAAGGGGTTGCGGTCCGGCGGCCCTGCCTCCAGCACGCAGACGGTGACGCGCGGGTCGGCGCTCAGCCGGTTGGCGAGGACGGAGCCGGCGGCGCCCGACCCCACGATCACATAGTCGAAGCTGTCGGCATCCATGGGCGGCGTCCTGCTGATCCGTCCCCTCAGGCTATAAACCGAACCCCGACGCTGCCAAGCCGCCCGAACTCCGCCCGAACCGCATCCCCTGGCCGGATCTCGAGCGGCACCATGCAGGTGCCCGTCGTCACATAATGCCCGGCAACGAGGCCAGGCCCATGGCCCGCCAGCTCATTCGCCAGCCAGGTCAGGGCGATGCGCGGGTCGCCCAGCACATTGGCCCCGATCCCCTCGCGCCCGTAGCGCCCGCCGACCTGCGCGCTGACGGGATGGGCGGCGAGGTCGACCTCGCGCCAATCCGCCGGCGCCTCGGGGCCGAGGACGAACTGATGGGCGCATGCATTGTCGGCGATGAGCTGCGGGCCGCCCGCCGTGGCGAAGTCCTCGAAGCGGCTGTCCGGCACCTCGATGCCGAGATGCAGCGCGCCGACCGCCGCCATCACCTCGGCCTCGGCATAGGGCGCCGGCCTCGGCGGCAGGTCGCGCGCGAGGCGGAAGACGAATTCCGGCTCCGCGACCAGCATGGCATTGGCGCCGAGCGGCACGGCGGCCCCATCGGCGAAGACGCGGCTGGCGAGGATGCGGCCGGCGAGCGGACCGTCCACCCCGATATGCGCCTGCCCGGCCTTGCTCGTGGCGGCGATCTTCCAGCCGAAGAGCGGCCGCCCGTCGCGGCCCTCCAGCCGGGCCTGAATCGCGTAGCCCTCGGCCCGGCTCGCCGGCCGCATCGGGGCGGGGAGCGCGGGCAGGCGGGTTCCCTCCCGCCAATGCTGCCAGAGCAGCGCCGCGGCGGCCTCGGCCGCGCCGTCGTCGAGCATCCTCGCCTCTCCCAAGCCTGCCGTCAAAATCCTTCAAGCACGATCTTGCCCCGCACGCGTCCCGCCCCGATGGCGGCATGGGCGCGGCGCAGGTTCCCGGCGGTGATCCGGCCGTAATGCTCCGGCGCGGCCGGGCGCAGGACGCCACCGTCGATCAGCGATGCCGCCTCGGTCAGGATGGCGTGCTGGCGCTCCATATCGGCGGTGCGGAACATCGGCCGGGTGAACATCGCCTCCCAATGGATTGAGACGCTCTTGAACTTGACAAGACGCAGGTCGAGCGGCTCCGGGTCGTCGATCAGCCCGAAGCGGCCCTGCGGCGCGATCAGCTTGGCGATCTGGGCCCATGCGGCGGCATCGGTATGGGTCGAGAAGACGTAGCGCACCGGGCCGAAGCCCTTCACCTGCGCGGCGAGCGGCTGGCCGTGGTCTACCACCTCATGCGCCCCGCACGCGCGCACCCAGGCGGTGCTCTCGGGGCGGGAGGCGGTGCCGATGATCCGCAGCGAGGTCAGCGCCCGCGCCAGGGCGATGGCGATGGAAGGCACCCCGCCGGCGCCCCCCAGCATGAGCAGCGACTCGCCTGCGCCACCGCCACGGGGGATCTCCAGCCGGTCGAACAGCATCTCCCAGGCGGTCAGCGTGGTCAGCGGCAAGGCCGCCGCGGCGGCATGGGAGAGCGTCGCGGGCTTGCGCCCGACAATCCGCTCGTCGACCAGTTGCAACTCGGCATTGGAGCCCGGACGGTCGAGGACGCCGGCGTAGAAGACCGCGTCGCCGGGGCGGAAGAGCGTGCAGTCCGGCCCCACCGCCTCGACGATGCCGGAGGCGTCGTAGCCCAGCACCCGGGGCGCCTCGGCCGAGGCCTCGAAGACGGCCCGGCTCTTCGCATCCCGCGGATTGACCGAGACGGCCTGCACCCGGACCAGCAGGTCGCGGCCTTCCGGCACGGGCGGCGCCGGGAGGTCGAGGTCCTGGAGCGAGCGCGGGTCGGCGATCGGCAGGCCGCGCTCGGTATAGCCGACGGCCTTCATGCGGCGCCCTCTCGCAGCGGCCGGAAGAAGGCGGCAATCTCCTCCGCCAGCGCCACCGGCTGCTCCATGGCGGCGAAATGCCCGCCGCGCTCCATCGGCGTCCAGCGGCGGATGTCGGTATAGGTCCGCTCGGCGATGCTGCGGGGCGGGCGCCGGATCTCCTTCGGGAAGGCGGCATAGCCCATCGGCACATCCACCGTGCGCCCCTCCGGGATCGGCCAGGCTCCGTGCAGCCGCGCGTAATAGGGCCAGAAGGAGGCACCGATGCAGCCGGTGAACCAGTAGAGGGCGATGTTGGCGAGCAGGCGGTCGCGCGGATGCACGCTCTCCACGTCGCCGTCGCAATCCGACCAGGCGCGGAATTTCTCGACGATCCAGGCGGCGAGGCCGGCCGGGCTGTCATTCAGCGCGAAGGCGAGCGTCTGCGGCCGCGTGCCCTGGATCCACTGGTAGCCGGTCTCCTCCCGCGTCCAATAGGCAACCTCCTCGAGGTAGCGCCGCTCCTCCGGCGTCGGGTTTTCGGGCGGCGGCTGGTCGGGGCGGAGGGAAAGCAGGTTGAGATGGATGCCGACCAGCTTCTCCGCATGCGCCACGCCGAGGCGGGAGGCGGTGAAGCCGCCCCAGTCGCCGCCCTGCGCGCCGAATCGCTCATAGCCGAGCACCCCGGTCATCAGATGGGCGAGGCAATCCGCCACCGCCTCGATCGGGAAGCGCGGCTGGCCGGGGCGGAAGGAAAGGCCGTAGCCGGGCAGCGAGGGCACGACCACGGTGAAGGCATCCGCCGGATCGCCGCCGAAATGCGCCGGGTCGGTGAGGCGCGGGATGATGTCGAGGAACTCGAAGACCGAGCCGGGCCAGCCATGCATCAGCAGCAGCGGCATCGGCGCCGGCCCCTGGCCGGGGACGTGCAGGTAATGCAGGTCGATGCCATGGAGGGGGACGGTGAATTGCGGGAAGGCGTTCAGCCGCGCCTCGGCATGGCGCCAGTTGAAGCCGGTCTGCCAATAGGCGAGCAGCCCGCCCAGGTAGTCGACATCCGTGCCGGTGGCCCAGGGCTCGCCCGGCGGCTGGTCGGGCATGCGGGTCAGGGCGAGGCGGGCTTTGAGATCGGCGATCGCCTGGTCGGGAATCTCGAGGCGGAAGGGCCGGGGGGTCGGGACCATGGTGTCCTCCTGCGCGCAGGCGAGCGCGAGGGGCGGCGCGCGTCAAGCGATGGAACGCTTGGCGATGCATCGCGGCCGGGCAGGGCGGCCTCAGCGCGGCGCGGCATTCTCCGGACTCGCCGGCCGCCCGGCGGCGACGCCGGCCAGCCAGCGGTCGCGGTAGCGGATGCGCAGGCGCCGCGGCGAGGGCGGCATCAGCCGCATCCCCTGCGCGGCGACGCGGTAGACGACGCGGCGGAGGATGTCCTTTGGCGTCCCGCCGCCGGCATAGTTGCGGCCCTCGCCGACGCCGTAGCGGAAGGCGCGGTCGAGGATCCAGCCCTCCTCCATCTGCTCCGGGCGGATGATGTGGCGGACGCGGGCCGAGGCCTCGAACCAGCCGCGGTGCCCGGCCGCCTCCAGCCGGCGCAGCAGCTCCGTCTCGCTGCCCATGGCGTAGAGCGGGTTGGTGCCGTCCGGCCCGACATGCTCGGCGAAGCGGGTGCCGGCGCGGAACAGGTCGGCGCGGATCGCCATGTTCGGGCCGAAGATGTCGGCGAAGCCGCAGGGCCCGCTCGGCCGCCGCTGCTGCGCGTAGAGCACGCTGAACTCGACGACCGCCTCCGACAACCAGTCCGGCTTCGGCCGCGGCCAGTCGGGCAGCACCGTGCCGCCGAAGAGGTCCGCCTCGGAATGCTGGTCGGCCGCCGCCTGCAGGCGGACCAGCCAGTCCGCATCCGGCAGCACGTCGTCATCGGTGAAGACGGCGAGGCGGCCGGCGAGCTCCGGCAGGGCGAGGTTCAGCGCGCGGTTCTTGCCCGGCTTCGGGCAGGAGAGGATGGTCAGCGGCAGCCGCCCGGCGAAGCCCTGCAGCACCTCCGGCGTGTTGTCGCCGCTGCCGTTGTCGATAACGACGAGCTTCCAGCCGCCTTCGGGCGAATCAAGCCCGGTGAAGGCTTCCAGCACGCGGGGAATGGCCTGCGCCCGGTTGCGGGTGGCGAAGAAGACGGTCAGGGCAGGCTCGGTCATCGATGCGTCTTGCCGGCTTCATCGGCGCGGGCACCGATGTCGAGGGTCGGGATGATCGGCTCGGCATCGCGCCGCAGCAGCGCGCGCAGCAGCCGGGCCGGCAGCGTGCGCTTCCTGTGCTCGCCCATCAGCGCCATGCGGGTGAAGCCGCGCGCATAGGCGAGGCGCCAGCGCAGCCCGAGCAGCGCCGTGCTGCCCGGCGGCAGCAGCGCCGTCGGCAGGGTGATGGCCTCCACGGCGAGGCGGCGCGGCAGCTCGCGCCAGACCTGCCCGGGGGCGCCGAGGATGCGCCGCGTGGCGACCGTCGAGGCGCCCTGCCAGTAGAGCCGGTCGAGCAGCCATTCCGGCCGCAGGCGCTTCGCCTGGATCTGGTGACGGACCACGATCCGGCTGTCGTACCAGGCGGAGAAGCCGCGGTCCTGCAGGCGCCAGCCGACCTGAACATCCTCGTCGGAGAGCAGCAGCTTGCCGACGCGCCCGAGGCGGTCGGCGAAGCCGCCCATCTCGAGCAGCGGCCGGCGCTGCACGATCATGTTGACGCCGTAGGGCTCGAGCCCCTGCGGCACCTGCGGCGTGCGGAACTCGCCCTCGCCCTCCCATTCGATGATGGAGAGCACGCCGCGCAGGCTTTCCGGCCACCAGTCCGGCAGCGGCGCCTCCCAGACCGGCAGCACGCGGCCGGCGAGCACGCCGGGCCACGGGTCGCGCCGCGAGGTGACGTCCTGGATGCGCTCGATCCAGTCCGGCATCGCCAGCGCGTCGTCGTCGAGATAGGCGATGAAATCCGCGTCGCTGGCCTCGGCGCCGCGGTTGCGCGCGGCGCTGGCGCCCGGGCGGTCGACGCGCAGCAGCCGCGCATTGGGCAGCGGCCCGACCATGCTGGCCAGTTCCTCGCTCACCGAGGCGCTGCAGCAGCTGTCGACGACGATGATGTCGAAACCGTCGGACCCGACCGTCTGCTGGCGCAGGCTCTCGAGGCAGGTGCGCACGTAGTGCGGCCGGTCATGCGTGACCAGGCAAGCGGTGACGCTCGGCACGCGTCCGGCGGATGGCGGTGCCGCCCCGCCCGGGTGTGTCGCTGTCATCCTCACCTCGGCAGTGACCGTATCCCGCATCCGCCATCATGTCCCGGAAGTCGCCGGAAAATAGGTGTGATAGGCATGTGAAGGAAAGGTCGCGTCGCCCTTTCGACGCCGGGGAGGCAGTCACTTTGCGTTGCGCGCGCACATCGTAATGCCGGCGCGCCAGGGTTGCATGCAGCCGGCGAAAAAACGGTCAATCCTTGGTGTCCAAACCGGGACGTTTCTGCGTGATGGCACGGGTCTCACGCCAATGGCATTACCCGAAACGGGGGGCGGGTGGGATTTTGCACTGCGTCAAATGATCGGGTTGCTGAATGCAAGGCGTGCAGACGAGCGAGGCGCTCCCTGGAACGAAGCGGCTTCTGCCGCTGGCCGTCGATCTCGACGGGACGCTTCTGGCGACCGATACGCTGCATGAAGGGCTGGTAGAAGCGCTGCTGCGCAGCCCGGGCGCCTTCCCCGGCCTATTGCGCAGCCTGCCGGAAGGCCGCGCCGCCTTCAAGCGCCGCGTCAGCCGCCAGGCGCCGGCCAATGCGGCGGGGCTGCCGCTGCGGCAGCCCTTCCTCGACTGGCTGCGCGAGCAGCATAGCCTCGGCCGCGAACTGCATCTTGTCACCGCCGCCGACCAGGCGATCGCCGATGCGGTCGCCGCGCATCTCGGCCTGTTCCGCAGCGCGACCGGCAGCGACGGCACGCGCAACCTGCGCAGCGAGGAGAAGGCGGAGTTCCTCCGCCGCTCCTTCCCCGGAGGCTTCGCCTATGCCGGCGACAGCCAGCACGACCTGCCGGTCTTCGCCGCCGCCTCCGAGATCGTGCTGGTCAATGCCAGCGCCGCCACCGCGGCCGCCGCGCGGGGCCTCAACCCGGCCGTCATCGCCGAATTCCCGCCCGAGGGCTCGAGGCTGCGCACCTGGCTCGGGGCGCTGCGCCTGCATCAGTGGTCGAAGAACGTCCTGGTGCTGGTGCCCCTGCTGCTCGGGCACAAGCTGCACGATTCGACGGCGATCCTTCATTGCGTGCTCGGCATGCTGCTGCTGAGCCTCGCCGCCTCGGGCACCTACCTACTGAACGACCTGGCGGACCTCAACGCCGACCGGCAGCACCGCAAGAAGCGGCATCGCGCCATCGCCTCGGGCCGCATCCGACCGCTGCATGCGCTGGCGGCCGCGATCGGGCTGATCGTCTTCGCGCTACTGGCGCCGCTGCTGTTCCGGCCGATGCTCTCCGTCGCCATCATCGGCTATTGCGGCCTGTCGCTGCTGTATTCCGGCGGGCTGAAGCGCATCGCGCTCGTCGACACGCTGACCATCGCCGCGCTCTTCACCATGCGGCTCTGCCTCGGGATCGAGCTCGCCGACGTCCCCTATTCGCCCTGGCTCGTCGCCTTTGCCAGCTTCTTCTTCTTCTCCCTCGCGCTCGCCAAGCGGCATTGCGAGCTCATGGAGGCGCGCGACGGCGGCGGCCTCGCCCGGCGCGGCTGGGAAGTGGAGGACTGGCCGCTGACGCTCGGCTTCGGCGCGGCGGCAGGGCTCGGCGCCCTGCAGATCATGATCCTCTATGTCGCCAACGACGCGCTGCCGTCGCGCATGTACTCGCATCCTGCCTGGCTCTATGTCGCGCCCGGGGCGGTCGCCCTCTGGTTGATGCGCATCTGGCTGCTCGCGCATCGCAAGCAGTTGCAGCATGATCCGGTGGTGTTCGCCTTGCGCGATCCCTGGTCCTGGGGCATCGGCACGGTCGCCGCCACCGCCATCGTCCTGGCGCTGTAGGACAGGAAGGCATGCCCGATACGCTGGCCGCGCGCGCGGCAATGCGCACCATTGGCTGGAAGCAGACGTCGTTGCAGGGCTGGGGCCGTTCGAGCCTCAGCCCCTGCCTCGCCGCGCGGCCGGAGCGGCTGCGCGAGCTGCAGGCCGCTCTCGATGCGCCGGAGGGGCGGACGCTCATCGCCCATGGCGGCGGGCGGAGCTATGGCGACGCGGCGCTCAACACCGATGGCGCGGTGGTCGTCACCGGGCGGCTCGACCGCATCCTCGGCTTCGATCCGGCGACGGCCGAGCTGATGGCGGAGCCGGGCGTCACCTTCGCCGACCTGCTCGAGGTCTTCCTGCCGCGCGGCTTCGCGGCGCCGGTCTCGCCGGGCACCTCCCATGTGACGCTCGGCGGCGCGCTGGCGAATGACGTGCACGGCAAGAACCACCACCAGGCCGGCAGCTTCGGCGACCATGTGCGCTGGTTCGACCTGCTGCTGCCCGATGGGCGGATGCAGCGCGTCTCGCCGGAGGGCGACCCGGCCCTGTTCCAGGCGACGGTTGGCGGCATCGGCCTCACCGGCCTCATCGCCGCGCTCTGCCTCCGCCTGATGCGCGTCCCCTCCAATGCGCTCACGGTACACCGGCGGCGGGTGCGGGACCTCGACGACTTCCTCGCCGGCTTCGAGGCCGCCGCCGGCGCGACCTGGTCGGTCGGCTGGATCGATGCGCTGGCGGGCGGCGCCTCGCTCGGCCGCGGCGTGCTGGAGACAGCGGAGCCGAGCGAGGCGGGGCTCGAGGCCCGCCCGCCCAGGGCACGCCGCTTCCCCGTCGATGCGCCGGGCTGGCTGCTGAACGGCATGAGCGTCCGCGCCTTCAACGAGCTTTACTGGCGCCGCGTGCCGCCCTCCGGCCAGGAGGTGACGGTGCCCTACCGGCAGTTCCTCTACCCGCTCGACGCGGTCGAGGGGTGGAACCGCATGTATGGCAAGCAGGGCTTCCGCCAGTTCCAGTGCGTGGTGCCGCCCGGGCCCGGCGAGGCGGCGCTGCGCCGGCTGCTGGAGACGGTGGCGGAGGGCGGCGCCGCCTCCTTCCTCGCCGTGCTGAAGGTGATGGGGCCGGAAGGGCAGGGGATGCTGTCCTTCGGCATGCCCGGCTACTCGCTGGCGCTCGACATCCCTGCCCGGCCGGGCAGCGAGGCCCTCTTCGCACGGCTGGAGCGCATCACCCGCGATGCCGGCGGGCGGATCTACCTGGCGAAGGACAGCCTGCTCTCGGCCGAGGGCTTCGCCGCCATGTATCCGCGGACCGCTGAGTTCCGGGCGGTGCGCGAGCGGGTCGATCCCGACCGGCGGCTGTCCTCCGACATGGCGCGGAGGCTCGGCCTGTGAGCGAGACCTGGCTGATCCTCGGCGCCTCCTCGGCGGTGGCGCGGGCCTTCGCGCGGGAGGCGGCCTCGCATGGCGCGGCGCTGCTGCTCGCCGGGCGCGACATGGAGGATCTGGATCGCCAGGCCGCCGACCTCGCCATCCGCCACGGCGTGGCGGCCATGCCGATGCGCTTCGAGGCGGGCGACCTCGCCAGCCATGCCGGATTCGTCGCCGAGTGCCGGCGCCGGGCGGGCGATGGCCTGCTCAACGTCTTTCTCGCCTTCGGCGTCATGCCGGACCAGGCGGAGGCGGATGCTGACCCGGCAGTCGCCGCCGGCATGGTCGAGGCCAATTTCACCGGCGCCGCCTCGGTGCTCGGCGCGCTCGCCCCGGTGCTCGAGGCGCAGCGGGGCGGCAGGGTGGTGGCGCTCGGCTCGGTCGCCGGCGACAGGGGGCGGAAGCGCAATTTCCTCTACGGCGCCACCAAGGCGGCGCTGCTCGTCTATCTGCAAGGCTATGCGGCCCGGCTGTCGGGCGCCGGCGTCCGGGTGCTCTGCATCAAGGCCGGGCCGGTGGATACGGCCATGACCTGGGCCCTGCCGAAGCTGCCCTTCATGGCCTCGCCCCGCGGCTTCGCAGCGGCGGCCTGGCGACGGGCGGGGAAGGGCGGGGGCAGCGCCTACCTGCCCGGCATCTGGTGGCCAGTGATGACCATCATCCGGCTGCTGCCGACACCGATCTTCAACCGCCTGAACATCTGACCCGCGCCGGGCCGCAACGAATGCATCTCGCCGAATACTCTATTAATATGCATGGAACACCGAGGACATGGATGGCGCAAGGAATGGCGCGGTTGACGAACGAGGACCGGGCTTCGCCCTTGGCGGCAGCGGGCAAGGGCGGCCGATGATCGGGGGGGGGCGACGGGCGCTTCCCGGCCCGGGCTCGCCCGCCTGGGTGGCGGCGGAGACGCTGGGCGCGGCCGCCTTCTCCCTGGTCGGCCTGCTCTTCATCGCCCGGCTGATCGGGCCGGAGGCGGCGGGCATCGGGGCGATCGCGGCCAGCGCCTTCCTCACCATCGACTTCCCGATCGCCGCCCTCTTCGGCGACGCGCTGCTGCAGCGGCGGGACCTGGAGGAGCGGCACCGGTCTTCCGCCCTCTGGGCGACCATAGGCGTGGCGCTGATCGCGCTGGTCGGCCTCGGCCTTGCCGCGCCGCTGATCGCGCATGCCATCGGCGCGCCGATCCTCACCGACATGATCCATGTGCTGGCGCTGCTGCTGCCCTTCTCCGCCTGCTCCGGGTTGATGGCGGCGCTGGCGCTGCGGGCGCGACGCTACCGGCTGCTGGCGCAGCGGGTGCTGATCTGCCAGCCGCTCTCGGTCGGGCTCGGCATGCTCGCCGCCCATGCCGGCTGGGGCTCCTGGGCAATGGTGGTGCAGCAGGCGGCGGCGACGCTCAGCGTCTTCCTCCTGCTCAGCCTGCTGTCCGGCTGGCGGCCGCGGCTGATGCTCGACCGCGCGGCGATCAACGACCTTTGGCCCATTGCCGGGCCGCAGATCCTGGCGCTGCTGGTGCTGAACGGGCGCTACCGCATCTTCATCCTCGTCCTCGGCACGCTGGTGGCGGAGACGGTGGTGGCGGTGACGCACATCGCCTTCCGCCTGCTCGACGTCTCCATGTCGGTAGTGGCCGGCGCCTCCTCCCGCCTTGCCATGCCGCGCCTCTCCGCCCTGCAGCATGACCGGGATGCGATGGCCGAATGCTATGGCGACTTGGCGCAGCTCCAGGCGCTGATCGGCCTGCCGATCGCGGTGGGCCTCGCCATCACCGCGCCGCAGCTCGTCACCCTGCTGATGGGCGGGCCCTGGGTAGCGGCGGCCGAGCCGGCGCGGCTGGTGGCGCTGGCGGCGGTGCCGGCCTTCCTCATCGGCCCGGCGCCGGCGCTCTGGCTGGCGCTCGGCCGGACGCGGATGAACCTCATCACCCAGCTCATCGCCTTCTCCGTGCCGCTGGCGGCGCTGCTGATCATCCGGCCGACGGATGCCGCCGGGGCGGCGGTCTGCTGGGTGGGCGGGACGCTCGCGGTGGTGCCCCTGCAGGTGATCCTCGGCCTGCGCGCGCTGGACCGGCCGCTGCGCTGGCTGGGGGCGCAGCTCATGATCCCGCTGGTGGCGACCGCCGCCATGGCGGCGGTGGCCCTGCTGGTCGCCGAGCATGTGCAGGGCAAGCCGGCGCTGACGGCGATCGTCATGATCGGCGGCTGCGGGGCGACGACCTATGTCGCGATGCTGGCGCTGCTGCTGGGCGGCCGGTGGCCGAGGGCCCTCAGGGAGGCCTGATCCGGGCCTTCCCCCGCCTCAGATGAACTGGCCGCGGAGGAAGCCCAGGGCCGGCAGCGGGGTCCATTTCCGCGGCAGCTCGGCCCGGGTGATGGGTGCCACGCTGTAATGCGGCACCGGCTGGCGGCTGCGGCGGAGGAAGTCCTCATAGGCCTTCACCTGCTGCGCCCGCCAGTCGCGGTCGGCCAGCGCCGCGGCGCGGCTCCGATACACATCGGCCACGCGGTTGGTGCGCCCGACCGTGGCGTAGACGGCCCAGAGACGGTCATCGTCGCGGCCGACGGGGAAGAGGTCCCTCACACCGCATAGGTCGCAATCGGCGCGGCGCGGGTCAAGGCCTCAGCCCAGTTCCCTTCGGCCTTCCTCGAGCCGCGCGCGCTCCTCCTCGGTCACCGCCGGGTAGTGCAGGTCGAGCGACTCGAGCGTCTGCGCCAGCGCCTCCGCCACCACCAGCCGGGTGAACCACTTGTTGTCCGCTGGGACGACGTACCAGGGTGCCGCCGGCGTCGCCGTCGCCCGGATCGCCTTCTCGTAGGCCTCTTGGTAGGCGTCCCAGTGGCGCCGCTCGGCGATGTCGCCGAACTCGAATTTCCAGTTCTTCTCCGGCTCCTCAATCCGCTTCAGGAAGCGCTCCCGCTGCTCGTCACGGCCGAGATGGAGAAAGAACTTCACCACCACCACACCCTGCCGGCCGAGATAACCCTCGAAGGCGGCGATGTCGGCCAGCCGCTCCTCCCAGATGCGCCTGGTCCGCAGCGCGGCGGGCAGCTTCTGCCGCTCCAGCACCTCAGGATGGACGCGGGCGACCAGCACCTCCTCGTACCAGGAGCGGTTGTGGATGCCGATCTGCCCCCGCCCCGGCAGCGCCTGCATATGCCGCCAGAGGAAGTCGTGGTCGAGCTCCACCGGCCCTGGCGCCTTAAAGCTGGTGGCGTGGCAGCCCTGCGGGTTGACGCCGGTGAAGACGTGCTTGATCGCGCCGTCCTTCCCCGCCGCGTCCATCGCCTGGAAGAGGCAGAGCACCGCCCAGCGGTCCTGCGCGTAGAGCATGTCCTGCAGGCCGGAAAGGCGCTCCACCCCCTCCTGCAGCAGCTCCGCCGCCTTCTCCTTGCCAAGGTCGAGCCCGGCGGTGTCGCCGCTGTCCCAGTCCTTGAGGTGGAAGCCCTTGCCCTGCTCCACCCGGTAGCGGGCGACCAGCTTGCGGCGCTGCTTGGCATCCATGGTCTATCTCCTCAAGGCACCGCCAGGCGGATGCTGAGCGGGCAGTGGTCCGACAGCCGCTCGCGCCAGTCGCGCCCCTGCTCGGCATAGACCAGGACGCGGAGGCTCCCGGGCACCAGCCATTCGCGCGCCGGGCCGCCGAGCAGGATGTGGTCGATGAAGGCCCGCCCGCCCCGCGGTCCGGCCCAGCAGGGGTTGGAGGTGCCCGCCGTCACCCGCGTCAGCGGCGCCGCCGATTCGAGCCGGCGGTACAGCGGCTCGCCCGGCGCCTCGAAGCTGCGGTTGAAGTCGCCGAGCAGGGTGAAGGCCACGCCCTCCCGCCGCCGCGCCGCGATCCAGCCGGCGAGGATCTCGCCCTGCCGGGCCAGCTGCTCGCAATCCGGCTCCTCCCGCTCCAGCCGGCCGCTGCTGCATCCGGCCTTGAGGTGCAGCGAAAGCAGCCGCAGCCGGGCCCCGCCCGCCTCCACGGTGACGTCCGTGCCGCGGCGGAGCGAACGGTGGGCCTCAGGATTGAGGTCGAGCGCTGCGAGGTCCGGGTTGCGGATGACACGCAGGCCCCGCCGGATGGCGAAGCCGGAGCGCTGCAGGTCCTCCTCCTCGGGGAAGTGGAAGGCATAGGCCTTCGGGTCGAGCAGCAGCGCCGCCGCCTCCGGCCCGTCCACCTCCTGCAGGGCGATGATGTCGGCATCGAGCCGCCGCCCATACTCGGCGAGGCGGGCCAGGTCGCCCCGCTCCCGCGGCCGCCGGTCCCGCGGCAGGAGCGCCGTGCGGGTGGTGAGCCAGGCGATGTTCCAGCTCGCCAGCTTCAGCTCCGCCCCCGTGGCGCGTCCGGGTGCCAGGCCGGGAAGGAGCAGCAGCAGGGCAAGGATCAGGACGCGCATGCCAGGGAGCTTGCCGGGCGGAGGCCGGGGTGCCTAGCCTGCCGCATGACCCGTCCGCTCGTCGCCCTCCTTCTGTTGATCGCCCTTCCCGCCGCTGCCCCCCAGGGGGCGAGCCAGGAGGCGAAGGCTGCCGAGACGCCCCTGCAGCGCATCGCCGGCCTGCCGGCCGAGGCCTCTGGCTGGCGCCGCGCCAATGTGACGGATTTCGAGGCGAGGCCGAACGGCGCCGGCCTCGGCGCGGCGGCGGAGTACCGCCCCTCGCTCGGCGGGCCGGGCGTTGCGACCCTCTACATCTACGACCGCGCCATCCCCGGCGGCGCGACGGCGGAGAGCCTCGCCGCCGAGCTGAGCCAGGCCACGCGCGAGATCGAGATGCTCGGCCCGATGCGCCGCTACCGCGTCGAGGCGCGCCAGCCCGGGCCGGTCATCACCCTGCCCTCGGGCGCCGAGGCGATGCGCTGCGAGGCGCTGACCCTCGCCTTCGACGGCGGCAGCAAGTCCGACAGCTATGTCTGCCTCGGCCTCGCGGGGCGCCGCTTCCTGAAGCTGCGGATGAGCCTCCCGGCCGGCGTGCCGGCGGTGGAGGAGCAGCAGCTCCAGATGCTCGGCGGCCAGCTGGCCGCGGCCATCCGGTAGGAGAGGGATGATGCAAGGCAACACGGCGCCGCTCACGGTGCGGCTCGATGGGTTGCGGGTGGCGATCACCGCGGGGGCCGGCGGCATCGGCCGGGCCATGGCGGACGGGTTCGCCAGTTGCGGCGCGAAGGTCTTCCTCTGCGACGTCGACCGCGAGGCGCTGGCCGCCTCGCCGCACCCCTCGATGCTGGCCGACATGGAGAGCGTCGAGGGTTGCGAGGGCTTCGTCGACGAGGCGGTGGCACGTCTCGGCGGCCTCGACGTGCTGGTGAACAATGCCGGCATCGCCGGCCCCACCGCCCGCGTCGAGGACGTGGCGCCAGAGGCGCTGAGCCGCACGCTGAAGATCGACCTCGAGGCCATGTTCCACTGCGCCCGGCGGGCGGTGCCGGCGCTGCGGGCGGCCGGCGGCGGCTCCATCGTCAACCTGTCCTCGGCGGCGGGACGATTCGGCTTCCCGCTGCGCAGCCCTTATGCGGCGGCGAAATGGGGCGTCATCGGTTTCACCAAGTCGCTCGCCATCGAGCTCGGGCCGGAGCGGATCCGGGTGAATGCCATCCTCCCCGGCCTGGTCGCCGGCGACCGCATCCGCCGCGTGCTGGAGGCCAAGGCCCAGGCGAATGGCCGCAGCTTCGCCGAGCAGGAGGCGGAGGCGCTCCGCCCCGTCTCGCTCCGCTGCTACGTGACGCCGCAGGACATCGCCAACATGGCGCTCTACCTCTGCTCGCCCTTCGGGGCGACGATCAGCGGCCAGTCCCTCTCGGTCGATGGCGACATGCAGGTGCTGATGTGAGCCTCGCGCCCATCGCCTCCTTTGACGAGCTCGAGGTCGGCCAGCGCTTCGACTTCGGCACGCTGGAGATGACGCGCGACGAGATCCTCGATTTCGGCCGCCGCTTCGACCCGCAGCCCTTCCATGTGGACGAGGCGGCGGCGGCGGAGGGGCCCTTCGGCGGGCTGATCGCCTCCGGCCTGCACACGCTCTCGGCCGCCTTCGCCACCATGATCCGCACCGGCCTGCTGGCGAAGGTCTCGATGGGCGGGGCGGGGATGGAGATCGCCTGGCCGGCGCCGGTGCGGCCGGGCGACGTGCTGCGCGTCTCCGGCCTGGTGGAAGAGCTGACGCCGAGCCGCAGCAAGCCCGACCGCGGCGTCGCCAAGCTGCGCTTCACCGCCCATCGCGCCGCAGACGGGGCGAAGGTGCTGGACGTGCTGGGGACGGTCCTCCTGAAGCGCTAGATGTTTGATCCCAGGGTTTGATGGTGCAGTCTTCCAGCAGGCGTGGAAGGACGCGCTATGGGTCAGGTTCACCATGGGAGCGCCACAACGACAGCGGCGGTCCGTCGAGCGATACAGCATAGTCAAGAGAGCCTGAGAGGGCTCGCCAGGCGCTACGGGATCAACCCGAAGACCGTGGCCAAGTGGCGGAGGCGCACCTCCGTCTCCGACCTGCGCACCGGTCCCCAAGAGCCCAGGCCAACGGTCCTGTCGGCCGAGGACGAGGCCGTCGTCGTTGCCTTCCGCCGTCACACGCTGTTGCCACTCGACGACTGCCTCTATGCCCTCCAGCCCACCCTGCCGCACCTTACCCGCTCCAGCCTGCATCGCTGCCTCCAGCGCCACGGCATCAGCCGGTTGCCGGACACCGAGGGCGACAAGCCGAGCCGATCCAAGTTCAAGCGCTACCCCATCGGCTATTTCCACATCGACATCGCCGAGGTCCGGACGGAGCAGGGCAAGCTTCACCTCTTCGTTGCCGTCGACAGGACTTCGAAGTTCGCCTTCGTCGAGCTGCACGAGAAGGCCACGCGGCGTGTCGCAGCTAACTTCCTCCGGGCGCTCGCCGCAGCCGTTCCCTACAGGATCCACACCGTGCTCACCGACAACGGCACGCACTTCACCGAGCCGACAGGCGATGGCTGGACGCCGAGGACATCAAGCAGTTGCCGGCGAGCCAGCAGCCATTCCTCTGCCACGACTTCGAATTCGCCTGCGCCGAGCTCGATATCGAGCACAGGCTCACCAAGCCTCGGCACCCATGGACCAATGGTCAGGTCGAGCGCATGAACCGCACCATCAAAGAGGCCACGGTGAAGCGATTCTACTACGAGAGCCACGAGCAGCTCCGCCAGCATCTCGCCGACTTCGTCGCCGCCTATAACTTTGCACGTCGGCTGAAGACCCTACGCGGCCTCACCCCCTACGAAGCCATCTGCAAAGCCTGCACGGAGGAGCCGTCCAGGTTCACCCATGACCCGCACCACCAAATCCCGGGACCAAACATCTAGGTTCTGGCCCGGGCGATGATCCCCGTGGTCGAGCGCCCCGGCAGCAGGTCGAGCAGCACCACCTCGCCGCCGGCCGCTTCCACCTCGCGGGCGCCCACCACCGTCTCCTTGGTGTAATCGCCGCCCTTCATCAGCACATCCGGCAGCAGCAGGCGGATGAGCTCGATCGGCGTGTCCTCCTCGAAGGCGAGCACCGCATCGACCGAGGCGAGGCCCGCGACCACGGCCGCGCGGTCGGCGAGCGGGTTCACCGGCCGCGTCGGGCCCTTGAGCCGGCTGACGCTCGCATCCGAGTTCAGCGCCACCACCAGCCGGTCGCAGCGCCGCCGCGCCGCGCGCAGCGAGGCCACATGCCCGGCATGGAGGATGTCGAAGACGCCGTTGGTGAAGCCGACGCGCAGCCCGTGCGCCCGCCATTCCGCCACGAGCCGCCGCGCCGCCGCCCGGTCCAGCAGCGCGCCCTCATCCGGGGCGGAGCCGCTCTCGGCCCGCAGCGCGTGGGAGAGCTCGTCGACGCCGACCGTCGCGGTGCCGAGCTTGCCGACCACGATCCCGGCCGCGGCATTGGCGATGCGCATCGCCTCCTCCAGCGGCTGGCCGGAAGCATGGACCAGCGCGAGGGTCGCAATGACCGTGTCCCCGGCGCCGGAGACGTCGAAGACCTCCCGCGCCAGGGCCGGCACGCTGCTCGCCCCCGCCCCGGCGCGGACCAGCACCATCCCATGGCCGGCGCGGGTGCAGAGCAGGGCGGCGAGCCCCGCCTCCGTCATTACCCATTCGGCGGCCGCCGCCACCTCCGCCTGCGTGCCGACCGGCATGCGGGTGGCCCGGGCCAGCTCCCGCGCATTGGGCTTCACGCAATCGGCGCCGCGATAGATGCGGAAATCCTCGCTCTTCGGATCGACGAGGACCGGGATGCCCTGCGCCCGCGCCGCCGCGATCGCCTCGGCGATGACCGGGGGCGAGAGCACGCCCTTGGCATAATCCGAGAGGATCATCGCCTGGCACCCGGGCAGCGCGGCCCGCACCGCCGCCAGCATCGCCTCCGCCTCCGCCGCATCGGCGGGGCTGGTCGCCTCGTCATCGACGCGGACGACCTGCTGCGTGCCGGCGATGATGCGCATCTTGCAGATGGTCGGGCGGCCTGGGCTCTCGACCATCCGATCCTCGATCCCCGGATCAGCGCCGAGCAGGGCGCGGAACTCCGCCCCCGCCGTATCCCGCCCGAGCAGCCCGACCAGCACCGCCCGGGCGCCAAGGGCAGTGATGTTGCGCGCCACGTTGCCGGCGCCGCCCGGCATCGCCATCAGCCGGCGCTGGCGCAGCACCGGCACCGGCGCCTCCGGCGAGATCCGCTCCACCTCGCCATAGAGGAAGCGGTCGAGCATGGCATCGCCGAGGACGAGGATGCGGAGGGCGCTGAAGTCGAGCATGGGAGGGGGAATAGCCCCCGAAGCCGTTCCTGAAAAGCAAACGGCGCCTGGGTTGCCCCAGGCGCCGTTGCGATCAGCCCCGACCGGAGGGATCAGGCGGAGTTCTTCATGATCTCGTCTGCCACGTTCCGGGGCACTGGATCGTAGTGGTGGAACTGCATCGAGAAGGAGGCGCGCCCCTTGGTCATGCCCCGCAGGTTGGAGATGTAGCCGAACATCTCCTTCAGCGGCACATGCGCCCGGACGATGACCGAGGTGCCGGCCATGTCCTGGCTCTGGATCACGCCGCGGCGGCGGTTGAGGTCGCCCACCACGTCGCCGACATGGTCCTGCGGCGTCGTCACCTCGACATCCATGATCGGCTCGAGGATGACGGGACCCGCCTTCTTCATGCCCTCGCGGAAGCAGGCCTTGGCCGCGATCTCGAAGGCCAGGGCCGAGGAGTCGACGTCGTGGTACTTGCCGTCCACCAGGCTGTACTTGAAGTCGACGGTCGGGAAGCCCGCGAGCACGCCGGTATCGGCCTGCACCTTGATACCCTTGTCGACCGCCGGGATGTACTCCTTCGGCACCGCGCCGCCGACCACGGCATTGACGAACTCGATGCCGGTGTTCCGCTCCTTCGGCTCGAAGGTGATCTTCACCTCGGCATACTGGCCCGAGCCGCCCGACTGCTTCTTGTGGGTGTAGATCTCGGTATGCGGCTTGGTGATCGTCTCGCGATAGGCCACCTGCGGCGCGCCGATATGCGCATCCACCCCGTATTCCCGCTTCAGCCGGTCGATGATGATCTCGAGATGCAGCTCGCCCATGCCCGAAAGGATGGTCTGGCCGGTCTCCTGGTCGGTCTTGAGGCGGAGCGAGGGGTCCTCGCCGGCCAGCTTCTGCAGGCCGAGCGTCATCTTCTCCACGCCTTCCTTGGTCTTCGGCTCGACCGAGATGTCGATGACCGGGATCGGGAAGGCCATGCGCTCGAGCACCACCGGGTCCGACTGGTCGGCCAGCGTGTCGCCGGTGCCGGTGTCCTTCAGCCCGACGAAGGCGGCGATGTCGCCGGCGAAGACCTCCTTGATCTCCTCGCGCTTGTCGGCATGCATCTGGAACATGCGGCCGATGCGCTCTTTGTGGCCCTTGGTCGTGTTCATGACCATGTCGCCCTGCTTCAGCACGCCGGCATAGACGCGCACGAAGGTCAGGTTGCCGTACTTGTCGTTGATGATCTTGAAGGCGAGGCCGGCGAAGGGCAGCGTCTCGTCGGCCGGGATCACGCGGCGGTCGGCGGTCTCCTCCTCACCCTCCTCGGCGGCGACCTTGATGCCGGCGATGTCGATCGGGCTCGGCAAGTAGTCGAGCACGCCGTCCAGCAGCGGCTGCACGCCCTTGTTCTTGAAGGCGGTGCCGCACATCACCGGGCGGAAGGTGCCGTCGATGGTGCCGCGCTTGATGGCGCGCTTCAGCGTCTCGACCGAGACGTCGCCCTTGTCGAAATACTCCTCCATGCCGGCGTCGTCGACGCTCAGCGCGGTGTCGAGCAGGAGCTGGCGGTACTCGGCTGCCTTCTCCTTCAGGTCCTCGGGAATGTCCTCGTAGTGGTAGGCGGCGCCGAGCTCGTCGCCCTCCCAGATGATCGCCTTCATCTCGACCAGGTCGACGACGCCCTTGAAGGTGTCCTCGATGCCGATCGGCAACTGCAGCGCGATCCAGGTAATGCCGAGCTTCTCGGTGAGCGTCGCCGCGGCGCGGTAGAAGTCGGCGCCGGTCCGGTCGAGCTTGTTGATGAAGATCAGGCGGGGGACGTTGTAACGGTCCGCCAGGCGCCAGTTGGTCTCGGACTGCGGCTGCACGCCCGCCACGCCCTCGATGATGAAGACGGCGCCGTCGAGCACGCGGAGGCTGCGGTTCACCTCGATGTTGAAATCGATGTGGCCGGGGGTGTCGATGATGTTGATCCGGTGGTCCTTCCACACGGCGGTCACGGCAGCGGAGGTGATGGTGATCCCCCGCTCGCGCTCCTGCTCCATGTAGTCGGTCGTGGTGTTGCCGTCATGGACCTCGCCGATCCGATGCGACTTGCCGGTGTAGTAGAGGATCCGCTCGGTCGTCGTGGTCTTGCCCGCGTCGATATGCGCGGTGATGCCGATATTGCGGATTCGGTCGAGCGGGGTGCGCGCCACGATGGGCCTCCATAGGCAAAAGCGGGCCCGGCCGCGGATATCTCTCCGCACCGCCCGCCGAGGTCTGACTCAATCGGTCTGGTATCGCGGGGGGAGATGCCCCCTCCGGCCCGGTTTTGCAAGCGGCTTTCGCGCAAACCGGGCCGAAAGGCGGGGCCTGGGCCCGCAGTCCTAGCCGTGGAGCTTCGCCGCGATCCCCGCCACATGCCCGCCCTGGAAGCGGGCCAGTTCCAGCTCATTGGCGCTCGGCTGCCGCTCGCCCTTGCCGCCGGCGATGGTGGTGGCGCCATAGGGGCTGCCGCCGGTGATCTCGTCGAGCGTCAGCTGCCCGGCCGCGGCATAGGGCAGGCCGACCAGCACCATGCCGTGGTGGAAGAACATGGTATGCATGGCCATCAGCGTCGTCTCCTGCCCACCATGCTGGCTGGCGGTGGAGGTGAAGGCGCTGCCCACCTTGCCGAGCAGCGCCCCACGCGCCCAGAGCCCGCCCGTCTGGTCCCAGAACTGCGCCATCTGCGCCGCCATCCGCCCATAGCGGGTCGGGCAGCCGAGGATGATGGCGTCGTACTGGTCGAGCTCCTGCGGCGAGGCCTCGGGCGCCGCCTGGTCGAGCTTGGCGCCGGCCTGCTCCAGCACCTCGCGCGGCGCGATCTCCGGCACGCGCTTGACGGTCACCGTCGCGCCGGCCGCGCGGGCGCCTTCGGCGACGGCCCCCGCCATCGTCTCCACATGGCCATAGGTCGAGTAATACAGCACCAGTACGCGCGCCATCGGTCCCACTCCGGTCGTTGCGGCGCGGCCGATACGCACGGAAACCGGAAGGGTTCCGCTACCAGATCAGGCGTTCCGTCTCTGCATCGGTATAGAGGCGCCGGGCGAGGTCGGCATGCCCGGCCTCGGTCGCGTAATCCGCGGCGCTCCGCCCCTCGCGGTCGCGCAGCGCGGGGTCGGCGCCGAATTCCAGAAGCAGGGCGATGGCATCCTGCCGCCCGGCGGCGGCGGCCTGCATCAGCGCCGTCGGCGCCTCGCGCGGGTCGCCCTCCGGCGCGCCCTGGCCGCCGCGCTCCAGCAGCAGCCGCAGCACGGCCAGGTGGCCGAGGCGCGCGGCCAGCGCCACCGGGTCATCCACATGCCCACCGCGTGGCGCGGCGAGGCCGGGATCGGCATCGAGCAGCCCGCCCACCGCCACCGCATCGCCCCGGCCGACCGCCGCGAGGAATTCCTCCCGCTC
Organism: Belnapia sp.; assembly: GCF_059504005.1. Classification (NCBI taxonomy): domain Bacteria; kingdom Pseudomonadati; phylum Pseudomonadota; class Alphaproteobacteria; order Acetobacterales; family Roseomonadaceae; genus Belnapia; species Belnapia sp. The sequence continues at coordinate 60,405 of NZ_JCACHU010000089.1, forward strand.
CGCCATGCCTGCCTCCCTTACCGAGGCAGGCGCAACGCTCAGGACCCCCGGTAGGTTGTGTAGCCGAAGGGCGAGCAGAGCAGCGGCACATGGTAATGCCCCTGGCCCGCCTCGAGCCGCACCCGCACCGGCACCACGTCATAGAAGGCCGCCAGCCCGCGCTCCGCAAAATAGGCGCCGATGCCGAAGCGCAGCTCGTGCAGCCCGGCGACGAAGCCGGCGCCCTCCGGATAGAAGGCATCCCGGTTCCGGCCATCCGTCGTCGTCACCGTGGCCGCGACGAGCACCGGCGCCGGCTCCAGCCGCCAGAGCTCCACCGCGATGCCCGCCCCCGGCAGCCCCTCCGCCGTGTTGAGCACATGCGTGCTGAGATACCCCGCCATCGCCATCCCCCATCCTTGGCAGAGGGCGCTCTAGCACGGCTTGACGCCGCCCCGCCGCCTGCGGTTTGTCGGGGCCGGCAAGACGGGATGGGGACGATGAGCGGGACGGTCGCGCCGAACCTGGTATCCGCGGTGAGCGAGCAGCGCCAATGGGACCGGCTGATGGAGATGGCGCGCCTCGGCGCCATCACCGGCGCCGACGGCTCCCCCGGCGTCAACCGCCCCTGCCTCTCCCCGCTCGACCGCGAGGCCCGCCGCCTGCTGATCGGCTGGGGCGAGGCGATCGGCCTCGCCCCCTCGATCGACGCGCTCGGCAACCTCTTCCTCCGGATGGAGGGGCGCGAGCCCGGCCTCGCCCCCGTGCTGACCGGCAGCCACATGGACAGCCAGCCGGCGGGCGGGCGGTTCGACGGCATCTGGGGCGTCCTCGCCGGGCTGGAGGCGATCCAGGCGCTGCGCGAGGCCAGCATCACCCCCCGCCGCCCCATCGAGCTCGTCGCCTGGACCAATGAGGAGGGCGGCCGCTTCGCCCCCGGCTGCATGGGCAGCATGGCCTATGCCGGCCACAGCGCGTCCGACACCTGGGACGCGGTGGAGGATGGCGAGGGCATCCGCTTCGGCGAGGCGCTGCGCGAGCAGCTGTCGCTCGAGGCCGACATCCCACGCCGCCCGCTCGGCGTGGTCGAGGGCCCGGCGCCGCATGCCTATGTCGAGGCGCATATCGAGCAGGGGCCGCGGCTGGAGACGGAGGGCCAGGACATCGGCATCGTCACCGGCATCCAGGGCAGCCGCTGGTTCCTCGTCGAGCTGCGCGGCGAGAGCGCCCATGCGGGCACCGCGCCGCTGTCGACGCGGCGGGATGCGGTGCAGGACATGCTGCGTGCCGTCACCGCGCTCAACGCGCTGATGGACGACCCGACGGATGTGCTGCGCTTCACCGTGGCGCGGATCGAGGTGCACCCCAACAGCTCCAACAGCGTGGCAGAGCGGGTGCGCTTCACCATCGACTTCCGCCACCCCTCGGCCGCGGTGCTGGCGGAGCGGGGCGATGCCATCGAGGCCACCATCCGCGGCGCCGTGCGGCATTGCGAGGTGGTGGTGACGGAGCGCTTCCACGCCCTGCCGGTGGAGTTCGCGCCCGAGGTGACGGAGGCGGTGGCGCGGGCGGCGGCGGCGCAGGGGCTGCGCGCGCTGCGCATGCCCTCCGGCGCCTTCCACGATGCGCAGTTCATGGTGCCGCTCTGCCCGAGCGGGATGATCTTCGTGCCGAGCCGCAAGGGCATCAGCCACAACCCGGCGGAGTATTCCTCGCCCGCGCAGCTGGCGGCGGGGGCGAGGGTGTTGGCGCAGGTGCTGGGGGAGTTGGCGGAGGGCTAGGGGAAGAGGCCGCGGCAGGCGTCTCACGCTCGACCTCTGCTACCGGCACCGAGAGGGCCTTCGCCTGAAAGCCTGCCCAGGAGGCTCCCGACTGCCCCCTGCCGGGAACGGCAGCGCCTTCGGAACGAGGGACGCCGTCCGGGGTTCAACCACCAAGCTTGGCACCCTGGCGCGACAGTCGCCTCCGCCACCGGGAGTCCCGATGCTCTACCGCTTGCTGCCCGCTCTCGCCCATGCGGCGGTCTTGCTGCCGCTCCATGCGGTCGCCGTCCGGTCCGCGGTGGCGCAGGACGAGCCGATCGAGCTGGCGGACGACCCTTTCGAGATCACCGATCCCATCGCCGCCCCGCCCGGCGCTGCAGAGCTTGGCTTTGTTGGATCCTATGAGCGGGCTCGCCGCGGCCGCGTCCGCGACACCGGGGGAGTGGAGGCGGAATTCGAGATGGGCGTCGTGCCGGGCCTCGAGCTCCGCCTCGGCCAGACCGGCGCCTACGGCAACCTCGAGACCCGGCGCAAGCTGGGTACCGTGACAGACCTCTCGGGCAGCTCGGATGATGCGGGCCGAGCATTGTGGGGTGGCGCCACGCGGCTCGGGGCATTGTACCAGCTCAGCGACGGCCGGGGCGGCTTGCCGGCGGTGGGCCTGCTCGGGCGGGTGCGGACGCTCTACGGACCGGGCAGGACCGGCTACGAGACCGAGGCCGTCGCCCTCGTCGGCAAGACCCTCTGGGGCGGGGAACGACCGCTCGGCCTCCATGTCAACCTCGGCTGGGTGGCACGCATCGATCCCCAGCCTGGAGAGCGGCCGAACCGATTCCTCGTCAACGCCTCGGTCGGGCAGGCCGTGTCCCGTGATACGGCGCTGGTTCTGACCTATGCGCGGGAGCAGCAGGAGCGCGGAGATCGGGATTACAGCGTGGTCCAGGCGGGAATCCGTCACAGGCTGCAGAGCGGGACAGTGCTCGGCCTGGCTGCGGGTGCCGGGACCAACCGGGACTCGCCGAGCTTCCAGATAGCCTTCGCCGTGCAGTGGCAACTCAGCGAGGGCTGGCGCTGATCCATGGGCGGGTGCGAGTCTCTGCCTTGTACCAATACCGAAATCCAGTTGGCGCCACTCGGTCCTGGCTCTCTATCAACTCCCCCTGGCTATGGGAAAACGATCACCTTTCCATCCCCTTGGCATTGGTCCGAAATCTGCCGCCTCAACTCCATTGACCTCACGCCGCCACCCAGCTCTTCGCCTCACCTGCATAGGCCGCGCCCGGGTTCCCGCTCACCGTCGTCCGCCACATCACCCGCTCCAGCCGCTCGGCATCGAACCAGGTCGCCGCATGCACGGTGCAGCGGTTGTCCCACACCACGAGGTCGCCCGCCGTCCATTCATGGACATAGACGAAGCGCGGCTGGGTCAGGTGCGTCACCAACGCCTCCAGCAGCAGCGCCCCCTCGCCATGCGGCCCGGGCTCGAGCTCGGCGATCGGCCCATCCAGCCAGTCCATTTGCCCGTATTCGCAGAGATAGAGCGCCCGCCGCCCCGTCACCGGATGCAGCCGGGCGAGCGGCTGGCGCTGCGGGCGGTGGTGCGGGGCGAGGGGCTTCGGCGCCGCACCCTCCAGCACCGCCTCCCGCCGCCGCCCGGCCGTGCTGCTCACATGCAGCCCGTCCAGCCCGTCGACCCGCGCCCGCAGCGCCTCCGGTAGTGCGTCATAGGCCGCCGCTCCATCGGCGAAGAGCGTCTGCCCCTGCCCCTGCGGCACCGGGACGACGGCGAGGAAGAGCGAGATGTCAGGCGGCGGCCGCCGGTAGCTTTGGTCGGTATGCCAGCCGCGCCGGTGCGGGAACTGCACGGGCAGCCGCCCCTCCGCGGTCAGCGGCGGCTCCGGCCGGGCGGGCGGCGCGCGGTGCACGGGCGGGATGTTGGAGACGACGAAGATCTCCGGCACCTCCGGGTGGATCATGTTCGGCTGCATCCCGGTCTCCCGGTAGTTCTCCACCTCCGGCCCGAAGAGGCGGCTGAGGCGGAGCAGCAGCGCCGCATCCTCCGCCATCGCCCCCATGCCGGGGATGAGCAGCACGCCGCCCGCCTCGGCGAGCGCCCGGGGCAGCGCCTCCGGCTCCGCCTCGGCGGCGGCGACCAGGGCGGCGGCGCCCGGCGGTCCACAGGAGCGGATGCGCCCGCCGAAGCCGGCACCGGGCAGGGGCACGAGGCAGTCGAACCGGCTCATCGGCACACCCTCCAAGGGGGAGGGCAGCGAGCCTATCGGGGCGATTCGGGGAGGTCCAGGCTGCCGCCGAAGGGCAGGGTGCCGAACACCTCCGCCGGCACGCCGGCGGCCGCGCGCGCCTCGGCAAGCCAGGCCTCCGGCCCGTCGATCGCCTCGTCGGTCAGCCCGGCGAAGGTGCCGAAATGCATCCCCACGCTCCGCCGCGCCCCGAGGGCGAGATGCGCCTGGACGGCCTCGCCCGGGTCCATGTGCTGGGTGCGCATGAAGAAGCGCGGCTCATAGGCGCCGATCGGGATCAGCGCCAGGTCGATGCGCGGGAAGCGGGCCCCGATCTCGGCGAAATGCGGGCACCAGCCGCTGTCGCCGGCAAAGTAGACGGCAGCCCCCGCCGCCTCGATGACGAAGCCGCCCCAGAGGCTGCGGTTGCGGTCGGAGAGGGTGCGGGCGGAGAAGTGCTGCGCCGGCACATAGGTGACGCGCAGCCCCGCCACCTCCACCTGCTGCCACCAGTCGAGCTCCGTGGCGCCGCGGATGCCCGCCTTCGCCAGGTGCCGCCCATTGCCGAGGCCGGTGACGGCCGGCGGCGCCCAGCGGCGGCGGACCTCGCGCAGCGTCGGCATGTCGAGATGGTCGTAGTGGTTGTGGCTGACCAGCAGCAGGTCGCAGCCCGGCAGCGCCTCCAGCCGCTGCCCCGGCGCCCGCACCCGCCGCGGCCCGGCGAAGGCGAGGGGGCTCGCCCGCATCGACCAGACCGGGTCGGCGAGGATGCAGCGCCCGCCGATCTGGATCAGGAAGGAGGCATGGCCGATGAAGGTCGCGCCGATCCGCCCGGGCGGCAGGCGGGTGGGCGGCGGTTGCGGCGCATCCTCGATCCAGCGCGGCCAGGGCACTGGCTTGCTCTCGCGCCGCCAGCGGAGGACGTCGCGGAAGCTCTTCACCGTCCGGTCATGGACGTTGTGGAAGACCTGCCCGTCCCAGTGGTCGGACGGCGCTATCGGCAATCGAGGACCCGGAGGTCATAGACCGGGTGCTCCAGCATGCTGACGCCCGGCGCATTGGCGAACATCCAGCCGCGGAACACCTGCTGGAAGCCCTCGGCGCGGCGGCTGTCGCTCACCTCGAGGAAGGCGGCGGCATCCGGCACCTCGTCCGGCGGGCGGGCATTGCAGGCGGCGACCCGGACGGTGAGCGTGCCGAACTGCGTCGCCTGCCCGACCGGGGCGCGGAGGACGGAAACGCGGGCCGTCACCTTGTCGAGGAGCTGCAGCTCGGCCTGCCCCTTCGGCAGCCAGTCCTGCGACTGCGCCCAGGCGGCCATGGGCAGCAGCAGGGCGAGGGCGGCGAGGCGCCTCACGGCTTGCGCCTGGGGCTCGGCAGCTCGGCGACCATCTCGGCCAGCATCCGCCGCAGCGCCGCCTCGTCGACGCCCATGAGCACGGCATCCTCGAAGGCGTCGCGCATCACCTGCACGAGCTCGGCATGGTTCTCGGCCAGGACCTTCAGCTTCTCCCGGCAGGAGATCGGGCTGCCATCCGCCCCCGGCCAGGTCTCGGGCGGGGCGAGGCTCATCGCGCCGGGGCAGGTGCGGGGGCGGGCGCCGGCCCCCCGGACTCGGTCTGCTGTTGGTTCTGGCTGTTCATCTGCGTCACCGAGAAGATGAAGCGGCCGAGCAGCGATTCCAGGCTGACCGAGCCCTGGGTCTCGGTGATGCGCCCGCCATCGGCGAGGAACTTCTCGCTGCCGCCCGGCACGAGGGAGACATACTTGCCGCCGAGCAGCCCCTCCGAGGTAATCTCGGCCGAGGTATCCTCCGGCAGGCGGAGGTTGCGGTCGACGCGCATGGTGAGCACGGCGCCGAAGCTCTGCGGGTCGATCCGGCTGTCGGTCACGCTGCCGACCTTGACGCCGGCGATGCGCACATCGGCGCCGTTGGAGATGCCGTCGATCTTGTCGAAGCGGGCGGTGAGCGTCATCCCATCGGCACTGGCGCTGCCGCGGCCGCTATGCAGCACCGCATAGGCGAGGAAGACGGCGGCGATGACGAGCACGATGCCGCCGGTGGCGACCTCGGCGAGGCTGCGTCCCCTCATGCCTTACGAACCCGGGGTCCAGGCTTCGTAGTCGCCGGTGGTGGCGGGGCGGGCGCCGCCGACATAGTCGTGCCCCGCCGGGCGGTAGGAATGCGCCGTGCCGGTGAGGTTTGGCAGGTGCTCCTTCTGCCAGGGGTAGCGCTTCACCTCGGGCATCGGCGCATCGGTGGTGTGGTGCAGCCAGGCATGCCATTCGGGTGGCACCACGGTCGGGTCCGAGCCCGTCACGAAGATGGCCCAGCGCCGGGTGCGGTTGTAGATCGGCTGCTTCGACTTGCTCTCGTAATAGGTATTGCCGAAGCGGTCGGTCCCGACCTTGCGGCCGAAGAGAGCGGATTGGAGGCGCAGCAGGACAGGCATGGGGCCGGGAGAGCTCCTCGGGGGGGATGGCCGCCCAGCAGATGGGGGCGGGATCGCGGCCGGACAATCGCATAAGCCATGCTGCGGCGCAAAGGCGGGCGGAAAGGGGGAACTATCCACAGGATGTTGCGTCCCTGGTGCCGATCCACCACCAGATACGGCTTTCCGCCCGGCGCGTTCCGCCCTAGCATCACGCCATGGCACTGATCACCGGAACCCTGTGGGAAGAGGTCGCGCTGCGCCGGACCCGCGCCTGCGCCGACCCCGATGCGCCGCCCCGCGCCGTCGCCTTGCCGCTCGGATGGGATGCGGAGGCGGCCGCGGCGCTCGCCGCCCTCGCCCCGGGGGAGAAGCCGGTCGCCCTGCCGCGCCTGGCCGAGGCCTGGATCGCCCGCGTCGCCCGCGGCGGGCAGAAGGCCGGGATCGTCGATGCCACCGGCGCCGCCCGCCTCGCCGACGGGCTGCGCGCCCTGCTGCTGACCCGGCGCGGCGCGCCGGGCCGCGAGGTCTGGCGCGGGGAGGGGGGCAAGGCGGAGCCGCGCTTCGTGCTCAACCTGCCGGCCTTCCTCGAGCCCGAGGGAGGCTTCGACCTCGAGGGCTATGCGGAGGCCTGCGCGCTGGCCGTCCGCGCGCTGGACGCGCTGGGCGGCGCGAAAGCGAACCGGTTGCGACTCGGCTTCGCCGATCTCGCCGGGCTGCTGGCCGCGCTTGGTCTTGTCTATGACAGCAGGGAAGCCCGCGCCACCGCCGCCGCCATCGCCGCCCTCACCCGCGGTGCGGCGGAGGCCGAGTCGGGCCGCATCGCCGCGAAGCTCGGGGCGCGGGAGCCGGTCGCCCTGCTCTGGCCGGCGCCGCCCGCCGAGACGCCGGTGCCCGGCCTCGCCGCCGCCGCCCGCGCCGCGCTCGATGCCGCCGCGGCCTCGCCCGGCCTCCGGCACCAGGGCCTGCTCGCCCTCGCCCTGCCGGATGCGGTGGAGGCGCTGCTCGGCGCCGAGACGGGCGGCCTCGCCCCCGCCGCCGGCTCCACCCGCGCCGTGCTGACCGAGAGCGGCGAGGTGGCGGAGGTGCCGACCCGCGCCGCCCTCCTCATCGCCCGCGACCATCAAGCCCGCGCCGGGGCCCTGCTCGCCCCAGTGCCCGAGCGCGCCCGGGCGGCGATGCGGGAGGCGGTGGCCCAGTTCCTCCACGCCGCCCCGCCGGCGCCCATCGCGCTGCCCGCCCCGGCCCAGCCGGTGCCGAAGCCGCAGCCCATGCTCCGCCGCCATGCCGGGACGACGCTGCATGTCACCGTCGGCGGCCACAAGGTCGCGCTGCGGACGGCGGAGGATGCCTCCGGCCGGCTGCTCGAGATCGCCTTCACCCTGTCCAAGGAAGGTGCCGCCTATCGCAGCCTGATGGATGGCTTCGCCCAGTCCGTCTCGCTCGGCCTGCAGGGCGGCGTGCCGCTGGCCGACTATGTGGAGGCCTTCGCCTATACCCGCTTCGGCCCGGCCGGCGTGGTCGAGGGCGACCCTGCCATCCCGCGCGCGACCTCGGTGCTCGACTGGGCCTTCCGGCGGCTGGCGCTCGACTATCTCGACCGGCGCGACCTGCCGCAGCCTTCCGAGGAGGATTGCCTGCCGGACACGCCCGGCACCGCCTCGCAGCAGGCGCCGCTGCTGCCGCTCGACCTGCCGACCCAGCCGGCGCCGGGGCGGGAGGCCGCCGCCTCCGGCCCACGCGGGCGGCGGCGGACGCTGCGGCTCGTCGGATAAGGAGAGCATCATGGCCGGACGCATCGAATCCCGCTTGGCCGAGCTCGGCATCACCCTGCCGGTGCCGGCAGCGCCGATCGCCAACTACGTGCCCTTCACCGTGAGCGGCAAGCTGGTGGTCGTCTCCGGCCAGATCCCGCTGAGGGAGGGGAAGATCGCCTATACCGGCAAGCTCGGCGCCGCCGTCCCGATGGAGCATGGCGTCGCCGCCGCCCGACTCTGCTTCGTCAACTTGCTGGCGCAGCTCAAGGCGGCGGCGGGCGACCTCGACCGGGTGGCGCGCATCCTCCGCCTCGGCGGCTTCATCGCGGCGGGCCCGGACTTCACCCAGCATGCGGTGGTGATGAACGGCGCCTCCGACCTCGCCGTCGAGGTCTTCGGCGATGCCGGGCGGCATGCCCGCAGCACCATCGGCGTGCCCTCCCTGCCGGGCGATGCGGCGGTCGAGGTCGAGGGGATGTTCGAGCTGGCTTGACGCCGGGCGCGTCGCGTCGCCTCCTCGCCGGCAAAGGCAGGAGACGCACATGAGCCAGACCACGCCGAGGCCCCGCTACCGGGGCGTCTTCCCCGTCGTGCCGACCATCTTCGACGAGCGCGGCGCCCTCGACATCGAGGGCCAGAAGCGCTGCATCGACTTCATGATCGAGGCCGGCTCCGAGGGCCTCGCCATCCTCGCCAATTTCTCCGAGCAATTCCTCCTCGCCGATGAGGAGCGGGAGCGGCTGACGCCCCTCATCCTCGACCATGTCGCCGGGCGCGTGCCGGTGATCGTGACGACGACCCATACCTCACCGCGGATCTGCGCCGAGCGCTCCCGCCGGGCGCAGGCGGCAGGGGCGGCCATGGTGATGGTGATGCCGCCCTATCACGGCGCCAGCATCCGCTTCGGAGAGGCCGCGATCCACGCCTTCTACCAGGCGGTCTCGGATGCGATCGACATTCCGATCATGATCCAGGACGCGCCGGTCGCCGGCACGCAGCTCTCGGCGCCCTTCCTCGCCCGCATGGCGCGGGAGATCGAGCAGGTCGCCTATTTCAAGATCGAGGTGCCCTTCGCCGCCAGCAAGCTGCGGGAGCTCATCGCCCTCGGCGGCGAGGCGATCGAGGGGCCCTGGGACGGCGAGGAGGCGATCACCCTCATGGCCGATCTCGAGGCGGGGGCGACCGGCTCCATGACCGGCGGCGGCTATCCAGACGGCATTCGCCAGGTCACCGATGCCTGGTTCGCCGGCCGCCGGGAGGAGGCGGCGGCGGCCTACCAGCGCTGGTTGCCGCTCATCAACTACGAGAACCGGCAATGCGGGCTGCTGGCAGCCAAGGCGTTGATGAAGGAGGGCGGCATCATCGCCTGCGACGCCCCGCGCGCGCCGCTCGCCCCGTTGCATCCGGCGACCCGGGCCGGGCTGATCGAGCTCGCCCAGCGCTGCGACGCCATGGCGCTGCGCTGGGGGAGGTGACGGGAAGGCCACTTGCCCTCCCGCTGCGGCGCAGCACATGCTTCCGGCAATGGCCTCCACCAACCTGACCCTCAGCCTCCACCGCGCCATCGCCGAGGTGCCGGCCGCGGACTGGGATGCCTGCGCCGGCGGGGGCAACCCCTTCGTCAGCCATGCCTTCCTGGCCGCGCTCGAGGAAAGCGGCAGCGCCACCGCCCGCACCGGCTGGCTGCCGCAGCATGCGGTGCTGCGCGACCTCGGGGGCCGGATGCTGGCCTGTGCCCCCTGCTATGCGAAGAGCCACAGCCAGGGCGAATACGTTTTTGACTATGGCTGGGCCGACGCCTTCGAGCGGGCGGGCGGCCAGTACTACCCGAAGCTGCAGGTCTGCGCGCCCTTCAGCCCCGTCCCTGGGCCGCGGCTGCTGGTCCATCCCGAGGCTGGCATCGGCCCCGCCGCCATGGCGCAGGGGCTGGCCCAGGCCTGCGAGGATCTCGGCCTTTCCTCCGCCCATGTCACCTTCTGCGAGGGGGCGGAGTGGGAGGCGATGGGCGAGGCCGGCTGGCTGCAGCGGCTGGGGACGCAGTTCCACTGGCACAACAAGGGCTATGCGAGCTTCGAGGACTTCCTCGGCGCCCTGTCCTCGCGCAAGCGGAAGGCGATCCGGCGCGAGCGGCGCGATGCCGCGGCCTCCGGTTTCGTGCTGAAGACGTTGCGCGGGCCCGAGATCACGCCGAAGCACTGGCGCGCCTTCCACCGCTTCTACCGCAGCACCACCGACAAGAAGTGGGGCCGCAGCGCCTACCTCACCCAGCGCTTCTGGCCGCTGTTGGGCGAGGCGCTGGGCGATTCGGTGGTGCTGATGGTCGCCGAGCAGGATGGCGAGCCGGTCGCCGGCGCGCTGAACCTCCTGGGGCGGGAGGCGCTCTACGGCCGCAACTGGGGCAGTCTGGTCGACGCGCCCTTCCTGCATTTCGAGCTCTGCTACTACCGCGCCATCGACTTCGCCATCGAGCACGGCTTGCCGCGCGTGGAGGCCGGCGCGCAGGGCGAGCACAAGATCCAGCGCGGCTACCTGCCGGCGCCGACCTATAGCGGCCACTGGATCGCCCATGCCGGGCTGCGCCGCGCCGTCGGCGACTTCCTCGAGCGCGAGCGCCCGGCCATGCTGCGGGAGATGGAAGCCCTCGCCACCCTTTCCCCGTTCAGGAAGGATGGCGAGAGCGATTAGCTAGGCCCGCTTCACGCCCCAGAAGGAGATCACCTCCGAATTCGGCTCGGTGATCGTCCGCCGCCAGGCGGTGGGGGAGAAGTACTGGCCGAGCGGAAGGTAGGGCGCCTCCTCGAGTATCACCTGCTGGATCTCGGCGGCGATCTTCTGCTGGCCCTCGAGGTCTGGCGCATCAAACCAGGACAGCCGCAGCGCCTCCAGCCTCGGCAGGTTCGGCCAGCCGAACCAGGCATTCTGCCCATTGGCCCGCAGATAGGTCATGACGCCCGGATTGATGCCGTCCACCCCGTTCCAGGTGGTGTGGAACATGCTCCAGCCGCCCTTCTCGACCGGCTCCTTGCTGGAGCGGCGCTGCACCAGCGTGCCCCAGTCGCTCACCCGGAAATCGACCTTCATGCCGAGCTTCTTCAGGAGGTCCTGCCCGACCTCGCCGAGCGCGGTCAGCGCCGGCTGGTCGGTCGGGCTCAGCACTACCACCGTCTCGCCATTGTAGCCGGCCTCGCGCAGCTCGCGGCGGGAGCGTTCGAGGTCGCGCGGCCCGGTGATCGCCTCCATCCCCGCATCATTCGCCAGCGGCGTGCCCGGCGTGAAGACGCCGGCCCCCGCCTTCCAGAGTGAGGGATCGGCGCCCGCCGTCGCCGTCATGTAGTCGGCCTGCGACATGGCGCGGAGGATGGCGCGGCGGACCGCCGGCTTGTCGAAGGGCGGATGCAGCGTGTTGAAGATGCCGGTGCCGATGGTGCCGAGCGGGTTCCCGGTCTTCATCATGACGTCCCGCGCGCGGCGGAGGAGCGGCACCATGTCGTTCTGCGGGTTCTCCCACCAGTCGACCTCGCCGCTCTGCAAGGCGGCGACGGCGGTGGCCGGGTCCGGCATCACGACCCACTCGACGCGGTCGAAGAAGACCTGCTTCGGCCCGGCGGCCCATTCCGCCTTGCCGCCCTCGCGCGGCCTGTAGGCGGGGTTGCGCTCATAGACTACGCGGGCGCCGACGACGCGCTCATCCGCCTTGAAGCGGAAGGGGCCGGAGCCGATCGTCTCGCGGATCTGGGTGTTGGCATCGACGCTGGCGATGCGCTCCGGCATGACGAAGAGAGCGGAGGGCCCGACCTTCGCCAGCGTGGTCAGCATCGGGCCGAAGGGCTTGTTGAGGCGGATGGTGAAGACCCGGTCCTCAGGCGCCGCCATCTCCGCGACGCGGGCCATCAGCGCCTGGCCCAGCGCATCCCGCTGCGCCCAGCGCTTGATGGAGGCGACGCAGTCACGCCCACGCACCGGCTCGCCATCATGGAAGAGCAGGCCCTCGCGCAGGGTGAAGCGCCAGAGCAGCCCATCCCCTTCGACCACATGCCCTTCGACCATCTGCGGCTGCGGCTTCAGCTTGCTGTCGAGGCCGTAGAGCTGGTCGTAGACCATCATCGAGTGATGGCGCGTGATGTAGGCGGTGGTGAAGACCGGGTCGAGCACGGTCAGGTCCGACTGCGGGACGTAGCGCAGCACCCGCGAGGCGGCGGGCTGCGCCAGGGCTGGGTGAACCAGGGCGGGGCGGGCCAAGGTTGCGGCGGCGGCCCCTGTGAGCAGGGTGCGTCTCAGCATGATCGGTCTCTCCCGGCTGGGTTTTCGGGACCGGCGTCTCCGGCCGGGAGGCAAGCACCCCCCGATGCGTGGCGCAAGCGCCATGCTATGACCGGGGCGAGGGGGATTGCCGCCGGTGCTGCCTGCCTATGCCCAGCTGGCCGGCGCGATGGCGCTGGTCGGCGCCAATGTCGGCGTCGCCAAGCTGCTGGCGGTGGCGCTGCCGATCCCGATGATCGCCTGCCTGCGCTGCCTCCTCGCCTGCCTCGTGCTCTGGCCGCTGGCACGGGCGATGGAGGGGCGCGTCCGGGTCGGGGCCGCGGCGCTCCGCAACCTCGCCCTCCAGGCCTTGTTCGGCACCGCGCTCTACAATGCCGGGCTGCTGGCCGGCCTTCGGCTGACCACGGCGCTGGAAGGTGGCCTCGTCCTGGCGACGCTGCCGGCGGTCGTCGCCCTCGGCAGCGCGCTCTGGCTGCGGGAGCGGTTGGCGCCCCGGCAATGGGCGGCCGCCGGGTTGGCGGCGGGGGGGATGGCGGCGATCACCCTGGCGCGGCTCGGCGGCGACGGGGGCGGGCATTGGCTCGGCAACCTGCTGGTCTTCGGCGGGGTGATGGGGGAGGCGGCCTATGTGCTGCTCGCCAAGCGCATCGCGGGCACCGTGCCGGTGGTGACGGCGAGCCTCTGGATGCAGGCCTTCAGCGCGGCGATGCTGTTGCCGCTCTCCCTGCCGGGGATCGGCGCCCTGGCCGCGCTCGCCGAGCCCCGCCTCGCCGGGCTGCTCGTCTTCCACAGCCTGACGGCGAGCGTCGTCTGCCTGCTGCTCTGGTATGCCGGGCTCCGGCGCGTGCCGGCGGCGGTGGCCGGGGTCTTCACCGCTTTCCTGCCGGCCAGCTCCTCGCTGGTGGCGGTGGCGGTGCTGGGGGAGACGTTCACCATGGTGCATGGGGTGGGGTTCGTGCTGATGGGGGCGAGCCTGCTGCTGGCCACCTGGCCGAGGCGGCGATGAGGGCCTGGCTCCCCCTCTCGCTCGCCGAGTTCCGGCGGCTCGCGCCGGAGGATGTGGCCGCACGCCTCGCCTATGCTCAGGCCGGACGCTTCGCCACGCTGGAACTCGCCCAGCGCGCGGCCTGGGAGGCGGAGGCGCGCATCCTCGGCGTGGCGCTGGCGGAGGCCGACCCGGCCTGGCGGCTGCTCTTCGAATTCGACCTGATGCGGCTGGAGCGGCGGGCCGATGCGGTGCTGCTGACCGACCGGGCGATCTTCGCCATCGAGTTCGAGCATGGCGCCCGCGGCTTCGCCGCCGCCGACCTGCGGCAGGCGGAGGATTACGCGCTCGACCTGCACGACTTCCATGCCGGCAGCCGGCGTCATGCCGTAGTGCCGGTGCTGGTGGCGACCGAGGCGGCGGCGCCACGCCTCGCACCGCCGCTCTTCTGGCATGGCGTGGCGCCGGTGCAGATGGCGAATGCGGCGACGCTCGGCACCCTGATCGGCGGCATCCAGGCCGCCATCGGGCCGCCTTCCGTGCCGCTCAGCCCGCTCGCCTGGGAGGCCGCGCCCTACCGCCCGGTGCCGACGGCGCTGGAGGCAGCGACGCTGCTCTATCGGCGCCATTCCGTCGCCGAGCTTGCCGAGGCCAGGGCGGACGCGCCGAACCTGACCCGCACCACGGCAGCGATCGGCCGCGCCATCGAGGCGGCGCGGCGGGATGGCGCGCATTGCGTCGTCTTCGTCACCGGCGACCCGGGCGCGGGAAAGACGCTTTGCGGCCTCAACGTCGTCTTCGGCGCGTTGCGCGAGCACGGCGCGGCCTTCCTCACCGGCAACGTGCCGCTGGTCAGCGTGCTGCGCGAGGCGCTGGCGCGGAATGCGGCGCCACTGGGCGGCAAGCCCCGGGCCCGTGCCCATGCCGAGGCCAGCCGCGTGCTGCAGAACGTCCATCGCTTCCTCGACGAGCATGTGACGACGCGGGCGCATGAGGCGCCGGAGCATGTGATCGTCTTCGACGAGGCTCAGCGCGCCTGGGACGCGAGGCAGGCGACACGGGCCACGCAACGCCGGGTCAGCCGCCTCACCGCCAGCGAGCCGGCGCATGCGCTGGAAATCATGGGGCCGCATGCCGACTGGTCGGTGATCGTCGCGCTGATCGGCAATGGGCAGGAGATCAATACCGGCGAGGCGGGTCTGGCCGAATGGGGCCGCGTCATCGCCGGCGATCCGCGCTGGCGCGCCGTCGCCGCCCGCCGCGCGCTGGAGGCCGCCGAGCCGGCGCAGCGCCTGGCCGAGGCCCATCCGGGCGGGCTCGCCATCGACGACGACCTCGACCTCACCGTGCCGATGCGGAGCGTCCGCGATGCCGCCGGAGCGCCCTGGGTGGATGCCGTGCTTGCCGGCGAGGCCGAGAGCGCCCGCCACATCGCCGAGGCGGCGGGCGGCGTGCCCTTCTTTCTCACCCGCGACCTCGCCGCCTTGCGTGCCGGGTTGCCCGGCTTCCGCCGCGGGCTGCGCCGGGCCGGGCTGGTCGCCTCCGCCGGGGCGAGGCGGCTGCGGGCGGAGGGGCTCGGCGTGCAGGTGGCGGATGTGGCGGACTGGTTCCTGAACCGCTGGCCCGATATCCGCGGCTCCGAGGAGCTCGAGACCTTCGCCACGGAGTATGACTGCCAGGGGCTGGAGCTGGATGTGGTCGGCCTCGCCTGGGGCGGCGACTTCATCCGTGGCGAGGGCGGCTGGCAGCCACGGCGCTTCGCCGGCGATGGCTGGCAGCGCGTGCGGGGCACGGAGGAGCGCCTCTTCATCCGCAACACCTACCGCGTGCTTCTCACCCGCGCCCGCTACGAGACCATCCTCTGGGTCCCGCCCGGCTCCCCGGCCAGCGACCCCTTCCACGACCGCACCCGGCCAGCGGCGGAGATGGATGCGATCGCCGGCTTCCTGCTCGCCTGCGGCGCCCGGCCGCTGCCCGCGCCATCCCCGCCCCGGCCGGCCGTTTCGTTGCTATGATCGCCACCCAACCTCCGCGGAGCCCTCCATGACCGGCGCCACGATCGTCCTTGTCGTCCTGCTGCTGCTTGCCATCGTCACCGCGGCCCGGGGCATCCGCACCGTGCCGCAGGGCCAGGTCTGGACGGTGGAGCGCTTCGGCGCCTTCACCCGCCTGCTCCAGCCGGGGCTGAACTTCCTCATCCCGTTCATCGACAATGTCGGCCACAAGCTGAACGTGCAGGAGGTGGTGCTCGACATCCCCGAGCAGTCGGTCATCACCAAGGACAATGCGACGGTCGTGGTCGACGGCATCGTCTATTACCGCGTGATGGACCCGGCCAAGGCCGCCTACCAGGTGCAGAACCTGACCCAGGCGCTGAACGCCCTGGCGATGACCAACATCCGCGCCGTCATCGGCGAGATGGACCTCGACGCGACGCTCTCCTCGCGCGAGCGCATCAACTCCTCCCTGCTCAACATCCTCGACGGCGCGACGGACCCCTGGGGCGTCAAGGTCAGCCGCGTCGAGCTGCGCAAGGTGGAGCCGCCGGAGAACCTCGTCCGCGCCATGAACCTGCAGATGACCGCGGAGCGCGAGCGCCGCGCCGCGGTGATGAAGGCCGAGGGCGACCGCGCGGCCGCCATCCAGCGCGCCGAGGGCGAGAAGCAGGCCCTCGTCCTCCAGGCCGAGGGGCGGCAGCAGGCGGCGATGCGCGATGCCGAGGCCCGCGAGCGGCTGGCCGAGGCGGAGGCGCGCGCGACCGAGATGGTCGCCGCCGCGGCCGCCGGCGCGGGCGGCGATGCGCTGCGCTACTTCATCGCCGACAAATACGTGAAGGCCTTCGAGGCCCTGGCGGCCAACCCGTCCAGCAAGCTGGTGGTGGTGCCGATGGAGGCCTCCGCCATGGCCGGCGGCATCGCCCAGGCGATGGAGCTGCTGCGGCAGGGCCTGCCCGCCTCCGGGGCCGCGCCGGCGGGGAGCAATCCGTGGAACCGGGGCTGATCTGGATCCTCGCCGGCCTGCTGCTGCTGCTGGCGGAGCTGGCGATCCCCGGCGTCTTCCTGGTCTGGATCGGCCTCGCCGCCCTCGGCACCGGGGTCCTGCAGCTGCTGACCGTGCTGCCCTTCGGGATGGTGGTGGCGGTCTTCCTGCCGCTGCTCGGGGCCGGCATCTGGCTGTCGCTGCGGCTGCGCCGGGCGGCGCCCGCGGCGGCGCTCAACACGCCCGGCTCCGGCCTCGTCGGGCGGAGCGGGATGCTGCTGCCGCTCGGCGAGGCGGAGGGGCCGGGGCTTCGCGTCCGCATCGGCGATTCCGAATGGCAGGCGCGGCTGCCGCTCGAGATCAAGGCGCCGGAGCGGCCACTCCGCGTCCGGGTGGAGGCCGTTGAGGGCACGACGCTGATCGTGCGGCCGGAATAGCGGGGCGGGCTTGAACCGGGCAGGGGATGCGGCAACATCCTCCCCATGGACGCATTCCGGCGCCCCGGCCCGCCTGGCCGGGACCCATCCCCGCCCGTGCTCGACATGACGCCGGAGGGGGAATTCCGGGACCCTCTCCCACCGCGCCGGACTTGGCTGGACCGGGCGCTGGGCCGGGTCGGCGGGCTTGCCCTGCTGGTGACGCTCGCCACGGGCGGGCTGCTGGTGGTGGCGCTGGCCGTCGTCTTCATCGGGCTGCTGCTGCCGGTGCTGATCGGCGCGGGGCTGGTTGCCTTCGGCACGCTCTGGTGGCGGGTGCGGCGCGCGCGCCGGGCCGGCGGGCTCGGGGGCGGACCAAGGCCGGTGCGCTTCGTCGTTATCCGGCGCTGAACCCGCCCCATGCCTGCGACCATGGCGGGCGAGCGGCCTCCCTTCCGCATCGACCCCGCGCGGCTCTATGAGGTCGGGCGGGATGGCACGCCTCATACCGACACGAGCGAGGCGCCGGAATGGCTTGGCCTGCGCCACCGGCGCCTCCTCGGCTGGGTGATGCTCAGCGGAGGGGTTGTGGGCGTGCTGGCAGGCCTGTCGGCGCTCTGCCTCCTGCTCGGGGCGAGGCTTTGGGCAGCGGGCTTCGCCCTGGCGATGCTGGCGGCGGCGCCCCTGGTCGCGGTCGGGCCGGGGCTCGACTGGTGGCGGCACCGCAGGCCGCATCGGCGGCGGCATCGCAGCCGCAGCCCGGACTTCCCGCCCGGCTGAAGGCGCCTATTCGGCGGCGAGGGGCGCCGCGGTCCGCAGCCCGAAGGCCTCGGCGAGCAGCCGGTAGCTGCGCTGCCGCGCCGCCGGGTCGTGGCAGGGGCTGAGCACCGCCACCTCCTGCGCGCCATGCGCCGCGGCCAGGGCCTCGAGCCTCGCCTTCACCTGCTCCGGTGCGCCGACGATCGCCCTGGCACGGATGCGGTCGAGATGCGCCCGCTCCGCCTCGGCATAGGGGTAGGCCTCCGCCTCCTCAACGCTCGGCAGGGGCGGGAAGTGGCCGGCATCGCGGAACAGCCGCCAGAGCTCGCGCGACTTGTAGAGCCGCCAAGCCTCCGCCTCGGTGTCGGCGGTCAGTGCGAAGACGCCGAGGGCGCAATGCGGCGCGGCGAGGCGGCCGGGCTGCGGGCGGAAGCCCTCGCGGTAAAGCGCCGTCACCCCCTCCGACCCGCGGTCCGAGATGAAATGCGCGAAGCAGTAGGGCAGGCCGAGATAGGCCGCGAGCTGCGCCCCGTAGTCGCTGGAGCCGAGGATCCAGACCTCCGGCCGCGTCGGCACCTGCGGGTTGGCGGCGACCTGGCGGAAAGGGTGCCCCTCCGGCAACCCGTCGCCGAGCCAGCCGAGCAGGTCCATCACCTGGCTGGGGAAGCGGTCCGCCGCCTCGCGGGCCTGCGGGTTCAGGGCGAAGGCCGTGCGCCCGTCGCTCCCCGGCGCCCGTCCGAGGCCGAGATCGATCCGCCCCGGCGCGATCGCCTCCGCCACCTTGAACTGCTCGGCGACCTTCAGCGCCGCGTAGTGCGGCAGCATCACCCCTGCCGTGCCGACGCGGATGCGCCGCGTGGTGGCGGCGATGGCTGCGACCAGCATCTCCGGCGCCGAGCCGGCATGGGCTTCGCTGTTGTGGTGCTCGGCCAGCCAGTAGCGGCCATAGCCCCAGTCATCGGCGAGTCGGGCGAGGGCCAGCGTCTCGCGGATCGCCGCATCGGCGCCGCGGCCCGAGGCGATGGTCGATTGGTCGAGGATGGCGAGGCGGAGGGTCATGGCGGAACTCTAGCCGCCCTGGTCGCCGGCGGAAGGGGCTCAGGCCGGTGGAGTGGCGACGGCATCACCACCCGACGCAACGGCGGCCCGGTCAGAAGGACACGCGGCCGAAGACCGCCGTCAGCACGGCGAAGAGCGCGCCGCCGACCAGGAAGCCGACCAGCGTGCCGTTCATCCGCACATATTGCAGGTCCCGCCCGACGCGGAGCTCGATCTTCTCCGTCACCTGCGCCGTGTCCCAGCCGGCGACGACCTGGGCGATGAAGCCCGCGAGCTGCGCCCGGGCAGCGGGCAGGACGGTGGCGATCAGCCGCTCCGCCGCGCGGTTCAGCCTGTCGCGCGCCGCCTGGTCCTGGGCCAGCAGGGTGCCGGCATTGGCGAAGGCGCCCTCCAGCAGCGCGACGGTGCGGCCCTGCGGGTTGCCGGCATCGGCCGCCAGCGCGGCCTTCAGCCGGTCCCAGATGTCACCGATCCAGGCCGCGACGGTGGGATGGGCGATGGCCTGGCGCAGCGCCCGGCCGACGGCGGCCGCCCGCTCCGGGTCGCTCTCCAGCCTGTCGATCTCGCTCCGGAGCCAGGTCTCGAAGGCGGCGCGGAGGTCGCTGTCGGAGGGCTCCACCCGCGCCAGCTCCGCATTGACGGTGGTGAGGACGCGGCGGGCGACCGCGGCACCGGCCAGCCAGCCGACCAGGGCGCCGCCCTCCGCCCGGACCCGCGTCTCGATGGCGGTGCGGAGCTGGTCCTCCTTGCTGGCGAGGATGGTCCGGAGCTGGCCGATGGCGAGGTCGAAGACCTCGTTGTGCCGCCCGCCCGCCATCAGCGTCCGCAGCGCCTGGGCGATGATGCGCGCCCCGCCCGGCCCGGCCGCCATGCGCGGCAGCAGCCGGCCCAGCAGGCGGCGCGCGCGGCCATCCTCGATGCTGACCAGCAGCTTCGGCAGGCTGGCGGCGACCGCCTCCGCGGCCGGGCGGGCGGCGGCCGGGTCGGCCATCACCTCGCGCAGGATGCCGGCGACATCCAGGCGGCCGATCACCCGGCGGACCTCCGCCTCGGTGAAGACATGGTTGGCGACGAAGCGGCCGAGTCCCTGGCCCAGCCGCTCCTTCTGGCGGGGGATGATCGCCGTATGCGGGATCGGCAGCCCGAGCGGCCGGCGGAACAGGGCGGTGACCGCGAACCAGTCGGCGATGCCGCCGACGACGCCGGCCTTGGCCGAGGCCTGGAGCATGTCCGTCCAGTAGCCCGGCGGCAGCCAGTAGGCGAGCACCAGCAGCGCCGCCATGCCGATCAGCAGGCCGGTGGCGATGGCACGATGGATGGCGAGCGCACGGCGAAGCGGCGCCTCGGGGTCGGCGACGGGCGGCAAGGTCAGGCCAGGCTCTCCACCACATGCGGGAAGACGGATTGATAGCCCTCCCCATGCACGACGGCACGCTCGGAATTCCGCGCCGCCTGGGCGCCGCGCTGCAGGGCGACGCGGGTATAGTACTCCCAGAGATGCTCCTGCCCCGCCATGCAGCGGATGGCGGCCCGCTTCCGCTCCCAGACCGGGGTGATGTCGAGCAGCATGTCGGGCATCCAGCCGCACTGCTCCGGCTGGTGCGGCTCGAACAGGTAGACGGGCGGCGCGCCGATCACCGGCACCCCCGGCTCATGCCCATGCGCCTGGGCGATGATGCGGGCATGCTGGGCGAAGT
Source organism: Belnapia sp. (assembly GCF_059504005.1). NCBI lineage: Bacteria > Pseudomonadati > Pseudomonadota > Alphaproteobacteria > Acetobacterales > Roseomonadaceae > Belnapia > Belnapia sp. Next base: position 80,731 of record NZ_JCACHU010000089.1, read on the forward strand.
CGGTCGTCGTGGGATGATCGTGGTTGTAAGGATCCTCCCGGCTGTGCGTCAGCACGAAGCGCGGGCGGATGGCGCGGTAGAGCCCGGCCATCCGGAAGAGGCTCTCCTGCGAGAGCGTCAGCGGATAGTCGCCGAGATCCCAGAATTGCAGGTCGTGCACGCCGAGCGCGGCCGCGGCCCGCTCCGCCTCGCCCCGGCGCTCCGACTTGACGCGGTCGAGCGTCATGCCGGGCTGGCGCCAGAGCTTGGCGCTCTCGCCCCGTTCGCCGAAGGAGAGGCAGACGACCGTCACCTGCCAGCCCCGCGCCGCATGGAGGGCAATGGCACCGCCCGCCCGCCACACGAAATCCGCCGAATGGGCGCTGACGACCAGGGCGTTTCCGATGGGGGCCGTGCCGGCGCTCACCCCGCCGCCTTGGCCCGCTCGACGGCTTCCTGGATCAGCTGCTTGGCCTCCGCCGCGTCGCCCCAGCCGATGATCTTCACCCACTTGCCGGGCTCGAGATCCTTATAGTGCTCGAAGAAGTGCTTGATCTGGTCGAGCGTGATCTGCGGCAGGTCGGAATAGTTGGCGACCTTCTCGTAGCGCCGCGTCAGCTTGGTCGAGGGCACGGCAATGATCTTCTCGTCGACGCCGCCGTCGTCCTCCATCTTGAGCACGCCGACGGGGCGGACATTGATGACGGCGCCCGGCACGATCGGGCGGGTATTGGCGATCAGCACGTCGATCGGGTCGCCGTCGTCGCTCAGCGTGTGCGGGACGAAGCCGTAATTCCCGGGATAGCGCATCGGCGTGTAGAGGAAGCGGTCGACGACGAGCGTGCCGGCCTCCTTATCCATCTCGTACTTGATCGGCTCGCCGCCGATGGCGACCTCCACCACCACGTTGATGTCCTCGGGTGGGTTCTTGCCGATGGCGATGGCGTCGAGGCGCATGGACCGTGACTCTCCGGAAAGGGGCCCACAGGATGGGCGGTACCCCTTTCCTTACCATTGACCGGCCCTGCCGGGCGACTCCCCGGCAGGACGGGCAGTCCTCAGGCGGCCTTGGCCAGGTGGATCGCCTTCCACACGCTCTCCGGCGTCGCCGGCATGTCGACATGGGTGACGCCCATGGTCGAGAGCGCATCGACCAGCGCATTCATCAGCGCCGGCGGCGAGCCGACCGCCCCCGCCTCGCCGGCGCCCTTGACGCCGAGCGGGTTGGTCTCGCAGGGGACGGAGAGGAACTCCACCTCGATATCCGGCAGGTCCTCCGCCCGGGGCAGGGCGTAGTCCATGAAGGAGGCGGAGAGGAGCTGGCCGCTCTCCGGGTCATAGGCCGTCCGCTCATGCACCGCCTGGCCGATGCCCTGCGCCACGCCGCCATGTACCTGGCCGCGCACGATCATCGGGTTGATGGCATGGCCGACATCGTCCACCACGACATAGCGCGGCACGTCGATCAGCCCGGTATCCGGATCGACCTCGACCTCGGCGATGTGGCAGCCATTGGGGAAGGTGTGGGACTTGATCTCGGCCACCTCCGCCGCGTCGAGCAGCGTCGCCGGCTCGCCCCGCGCCGCCCGCTCCCGCTGGATGGTGGCGAGCGAGAGGATGTCGACGCCGCGATCCGTGCCGACCACCGAGAAGCGGCCGCCGGTCGTGGTGAACTCGATATCGGCGACCGAGGCCTCCAGATGCTCCGAGGCCGCCTGCTTGCCCTTCTCGATGACGGTCGCCGCCGTCAGCAGGATCGCCTGGCCCTCGGAGTAGAGGCTGCGGGCGCCGCCGGTGCCGCCGCCCGTCGGGATCTCGTCCGAATCGCCCTGGACGATGCGGATCTTCTCCATCGGGATGCCGAGCTCATGGCTGGTCAGCATGGCATAGGCGGTCTCGTGCCCCTGGCCGGTCGACTGCGTGCCGACCAGCACATCGACCATGCCGTCGGCCGCGAAGCGCACCTCGGCCCGCTCCGTCGGCCCGCCGCCCGTGGCTTCCAGGTAGTAGGCGACGCCGATGCCGCGGCGCTTGCCGCGCGCCTCGGAGGTGCGGCGCCGCGCGGCGAAGCCGGCCCAGTCGGCATTCTTCAACGCAGCATCGAGCACCGCGCCGAATTCGCCGCTGTCATAGCGCTGGCCGACGGCGGTGATGTAGGGCATGGCGCTCGCCGGTACCATGTTGCGCTTGCGCAACTCGATGCGGTCGATGCCCATCTCGCGCGCCGCGGCATCGATCAGCCGCTCGACGACATAGTTGCTCTCCGGCCGTCCGGCGCCGCGATAGGCGTCGACGGGAACGGTGTTGGTGAGCACGCCGATGACATGGGCGTGGATCGCCTGGAAGTTGTAGACGCTCGCCAGCACCTTGGTGCCCGCGCCGGTCGGGATCATCGGCGCGAAGGTCGAAAGATAGGCGCCCATGCCGGCATAGTTGGTGGTGCGCAGCGCGAGGAACTTGCCGTCCTTGTCGAGCGCCAGCTCCGCCTCGGTGATGTTGTCGCGTCCCTGGGTGTCGGACTGGAAGGCCTCCGTCCGCTCGCTCGTCCACTTCACCGGCCGGCCGAGGCGGCGGGCCGCCATGCAGACCAGCGCATACTCGCCATAAAGGTAGAGCTTCATGCCGAAGCCGCCGCCGACATCGGGCGTGACCACGCGGAACTTCTCCGGCGGCAGGTGGAAGACGCTCTCGGCCAGCAGGTTCTTCACTAGCCAGCTGCCCTGGGTGCCGCAGAAGAGGGTGAACTTCTCGTTCGCCGCATCGTATTCGGCGGTCGCGGCGCGGACCTCGAGGCTGTTCACGATGACGCGGTTGTTGACGACCGTCAGCTTCGTCACATGCGCGGCCTGCGCAACGAGGGCGTCGGCCTTGGCCTTGTCGCCCGTCTCCCAATCGAAGACGACATTGTTCGGGATCTCGTCCCAGACCGCCGGCGCACCGGGCTTGTAGGCCGTGGCGAGCTCGGTCGCGGCCGGCAGCAGGTCGTAATCGACCATCACCGCCTCGGCCCCGTCCCGCGCCGCCTCATGCGTCTCGGCGACGATGAAGGCGACCGGGTCGCCGACATGCCGCACCCGGTCCGTCGCCAGCGCGCCGCGCGGGGTGTTCGAGCGTTCAGTGCCGTCGCGGTTCTTCAGCGGAATGACGCAGGGGATCTCGCCGAGGCCCTCCTCCTGCCAGTCCTTGCCGGTGATGACGGCGAGCACGCCCGGCACCGCCATGGCGGCGGAGGTGTCGATCGACAGGATCTTCGCCGCCGCATGCGGGCTGCGCAGCACCATGCCATGGGCGACGCCCGGCATGGCGATGTCGTCGGTATAGCGGCCGCCGCCGATCAAGAGGCGCGGATCCTCGATGCGTCGCACCGGCTGGCTCAGACCGAATTTGGCCATGGGGAAACCCCTCCCGTTCGAATTCTCTTCCATCATCTGCGGAGGAAGGGGGGAACGGGAAGGGGGGTGGGCGTGAAATCACCGCGTGCGGAGCGCGGCCTCCACCCGGTCGCAGGCGGCGCCGACCCCGTCCTCGGCCCGGACCTCCCGGCCGATGGCACCCGCGCAGGCCTCCACCTCCGGGTTCTCCAGCAGCGGGGCGAGGGCGCGGGCCGCCCGTTCTGCCGTGTAGCGCCCGGCCGGCAGGCTGGCGGCGATGCCGAGGCGGGCGAGCCGCGCCGCATTGTCCGGCTGGTCGTGGCTGAAGGGCACCACCAGCATCGGCCGCCCGGCCCGCATCGCCTGCGCCGCGGTGCCGATGCCGCCCTGGTGGATGATGGCCGAAGCCGCCGGGAAGAGCGCGGCATGCGGCAGGTAGTCCATGGCCAGCACCCCTGGGGGGAGGGGGCCGAGCGCCGCCCGGTTCTCCGCCGTCCCGGTCAGCAGCACGGCGCGCTGGCCGAGGCGCCTCGCCGCATCCAGGCTCTCGGCGAAGAAGCGGCCCGGCGCGTAGATCGCGGCCGAGCCCAGGGTGAAGACCAGCGGCGGCGGCCCGGCAGCGAGGAAGCGGCCGAGCTCCCGCGGCATCGGTGCCGGCTCGTCCCAGAAGGGGAAGCCGGTCGGTGCCGGATCGGTCTGCATCAGCAGCGGCGAGAAGAGGGCGAGGGAGAAGGCCGGCGGCCGCGCGGCGTTGAGGAAAGGGTCGGCGGCAGGGGCAAGGCCGAGTTCCGCCCGGAAGGCCGCGACCTCGCGCGACCATCGCCCGACCGTCCATCGCCCGATGCCGCGGATCACGGGCCCTGCCAGCCGCCGCAGCCACTCCACCCGCCAGAGCCAGTCATAGCCGCCCGGGATGCCGGGATCGGTCGTCGAGAACAGGGTGAAGGGTTGGAGGTAGGCCGGCGCCCAGGGCAGGCCGCGCCGCTCCGCCACCATCGGGGCCGCGGCGGCGACCGGGCTGGCGAGGATGAGGTCGACGCCCTCCGAGGCCGCCATGAGGTCAGCATGGGCCTCGCGGATCGGCTCCACGACCAGGGTCCGCCAGACGAAGGCCGGCCCCGTCCGCGGATCCATCGCCCGGGCGAAGGCCTCGAGGTCCGGCGCGCCCTCCGGCATGGTCGGGCGCATCGGGGCGAAGCCGAGGCCCGCCGCCTCGACCTTGCCGCGATACCCCTCGGCAGTGGCGACCGTGACCCGGTGCCCCCGCCGTTCCAGCCCCGCCGCCACCGCCAGGTAGGGGAAGAGGTCCCCGAGCGAGCCGGTGGTGGCGAGGAGGATGCGGCTCAACGGCGGGTGCTGTCCGTCTTGTCCGGCGCCGGCTGCGGCGACTGGCCGGGGCCGATCGAGGCCGGCTCCACCGGGCGGACGCCCATCCAGCCCTTCACCCGCTCCCGGGTGCCCTGGAAGACGACATAGAGCATCGGGATCATGAAGATGCCGATGAGCGAGGCCGCCAGCATCCCGCCGAAGACCGGCGTGCCGACCGCGCGGCGCGAGAGCATTGCCGCCCCGCTCGCCGTCACCAGCGGCACCAGGCCGAGGACGAAGGCGATCGAGGTCATCATCACCGCGCGGAACCTGAGGCGCGATCCCTCGATCGCCGCGTCGCGGATGGACATGCCGCGCTCCCGCGCATCCTTGGCAAACTCGATGATCAGGATGCCGTTCTTCGCCGCCAGCGCGATCAGCACGACGAGGCCGATCTGCGCGTAGACGTCGAGGCTCAGGCCCGCGATCAGGATGGCGAGGAAAGAGCCGAGGCCGCCCACCGCCACCGACATCAGCACGGGGACGGGGATGGTCCAGCTCTCGTACAGCGCGACGAGGAAGAGGTAGGCGAAGAGGATGGCGAGCGCGACCACGTAGATGGTCTGCCCCGCCGCCAGCTTCTCCTGGTAGGCGGTGCCGGTCCATTCATAGCCGTAGCCGGACGGCAGGACCCGGCGCGACAGCTCCTCCATCGCCGCCAGCGCGTCGCCGGAGGAGACGCCCGGCTTCGGCGCGCCGTTGACCAGCACCGCACGGTAGTTGTTGTAGCGGCTGATCGTCTGCGGCCCGACAATGATCCGCACATCGGCGAAGGCGCGCAGCGGCACCATGTCGCCGCGGGTGCTGCGGACCCGGATGCGCCAGATGTCGTCGATGTCGTCGCGGTCCTGCGCCTCGGCCTGGATGTTCACCTGCCAGGTGCGGCCGAAGAGGTTGAAGTCGTTGACGTAGAAGCCGCCGAGCGAGGCCTGCAGCGCCGAGAAGATGTTGGAGATCGGGATGCCGAGCGCCTGCGCCTTGTCCCGGTCCACATCGAGGAAGAGCGAGGGCGTCGCCGCCGAGAAGGTCGAGAAGACCTGCTGCAGGCGGGGATCCTGGTTCGCCGCGATGACAAGGCCCAACATCGCGCTCCCCAGCTCCGCCGGGTCGCGGCCCTGGAGGTCCTGCAGCTGGTACTCGAAGCCGCCGCCGGTGCCGAGGCCGATGATCGGCGGCAGGTTGAAGGCGACGACCGTCGCGGTGCGCACATTGGCCCCCGCGCCGAAGACCCGCCCGATGGAAGCGAAGACCGAATCCGCCGGGTTGGTGCGCTGGTCGAAGGGCTTCAGCCGCGCCACGATGAAGGCGGAGTTGGACTGCGCGCCCTGGTCGATCAGCGAGAAGCCGACGATCGCCAGGATGTTCTCGACCGCCGGGATCCCGCGCAGGATGCCCTCGACCTGCTCCACCGTTGCCCGCGTGCGGGAGAGGGAGGCCGCCTGGGGCAGCGAGACCTGGATGAAGAAGGTGCCCTGGTCCTCCTGCGGCAGGAAGCCCTGCGGCGTCTTCGAGCCGATGGAGAAGATGCCGAAGGCGATCGCCGCCGTCAGCACCAGCGAGACGACCGAGAGCCGGACGATCCGCCGAACGACCGCCGCATAGCCGTCGCGCACCTTGTCGATGCCGCGCAGGACATACTTGATCGGCCCGCGCTTCGGCCCGGTATGGCGGAGGAAGAGGACGCAGAGCGCGGGCGAGAGGGTCAGCGCATTCAGCGCCGAGATCACCATCGCCGCCGAGATGGTCACCGCGAACTGGCGGAACAGGACACCCGACAGGCCGGGGATGAAGGCGATGGGGACGAAGACCGAGAGCAGCACCAGGGTGATGGCGATGATCGGCGCGGTGATCTCGGCCATGGCCTGCTTCACCGCGCGGTTGGGCTCCCAGTCAGGGTGCTCCTCCATCACCCGCTCGACATTCTCGACGACGACGATCGCGTCGTCGACGACGATGCCGATGGCCAGCACCATGGCGAGCAGCGAGACGGTGTTGGCGCTGTAGCCGATGGCCAGCAGGATGGCGAAGGCGCCAATCAGGCTCACCGGCACCGCGATGGTCGGGATGATCGTTGCCCGGAACGAGCCGAGGAAGAGGTAGACCACGATCACGACGAGGACGAAGGCCTCGATCAGGGTCTGGATGACCTCCTCGATCGTCTCCACCACGAAGGTCGAGCTGTCGTAGAGCACCTGCGCCCGCATCCCCTCGGGGAAGCGGGTCGACATCTCGTCCAGCGTGCGCTTCATCGCATTCGAGACGGTCACCGCATTGGCGCCGGGCGAGAGGTAGACGCCGACGGTGACGGCGGGCTGGCTGTTCAGCCGGCTCACCGTGTCCATGCTCTGCGCGCCGAGCTCGACCCGCGCCACGTCCCTCACCCGCAGGACGGAGCCGTCCGGGTTGGCGCGGATGATGATGTCGCTGAACTGCTCCGGCGTGATCAGCCGCCCGAGCGTCTGGATGTTCATCTGAAACTGCTGCGTGTCGGGGATCGGCTGGGCGCCGATGCGGCCGACCGCGGCCTGGATGTTCTGGCTCTGGATCGCCGTGATCAGGTCCTGCGGTGTCAGGTTGAGGCTGGTCAACCGGTCGATCTCGAACCAGACGCGCATGGAGTAATTCTGCGCGCCGAAGATGTTCACCTGGCCGACGCCCGGCACGCGCGCCATCCGGTCGACCATGTTGATCGTCAGGTAGTTCGACAGAAAGAGCGGCGTGTGGTCCGGATTGGTCGAGGTCAGCGCGATGAACTGCAGCACCGAGGAGGACTGCTTGCGCACGATCAAGCCCGCGCGCTGCACCTCCTGCGGCAATCGGGCGATGTTCGCCTGGATGCGGTTGTTGACGTTGACGGTGTTGATGTCCGGGTTCGACCCCAGGGCGAAGCTGACCGAGAGCTGGTAGGTGCCGTCATTGGCGCTGTTCGAGCGCATGTAGATCATGTTCTCGACACCGTTGACGGCGCTTTCGATGATCTGCGCGACGGTCGACTCGATGACGGCCGCCGAGGCGCCCGGGTAGTTGGCCTGCACCGAGACCTGGGGCGGGACGATGTCCGGGAACTGGGCGACGGGGATCCGCAGCAGGGCCAGCAGGCCGGCCAGGGTGATGACGATGGCGATGACGATCGCCAGGCGCGGGCGGTCGACGAAGACGCTCGAGATCATGGCGCGTCAGCCCGGCCGGCCGCCGGGGGCTGGGGCGCCGGGTGGCCTGGCGCCTGGCGGCGGCGCGCCGGCCGGGCCCGCATTCACCTCCTGGCCCGGCCGCACGCGCTGCAGCCCCTCGCTGATCACCTGCTCGCCCGGCTGCAGCCCGTCCTCGATCACCACCTGGTCGCGGATGGTGCGGCCGAGGCGGACCGGGCGGCGCTGCGCCTTCTTCTCGTTGTCGACGACGAGGACGTAATTGCCTCCCTGGTCCTGGAGGACGGCGGCGCGCGGCAGGACGATGGCCTGCACCGGCTCCACGCCCTCCACCGCGACGGTGACGAACTGGCCGTCGATCAACTCCCGGTCGCCGGGGCTGCCGGCCTGGACGCCCGGGCGGCGCGGGTTCGGGATCAGGGCGCGGATCAGCAGGCTGTCGGTGTTGCGGTCCACCTGGGTGTCGATGAACTCGATGCGCCCGGCCTGGGGATAGGGGCGCCCATCGCTCAGCCGGACGCGGACGACCACCGCGTTGACGCCGCCGCGCGGCTCGTAGCGCGCCTGCAGCTCGCCGGCGGCGCGGGAGCTGACGGTGAAGACGACGCGCATCGGGTCCTGGCTGACGACGACGGCCAGCGGCTCGGTCAGCGTCGGCGTGACCACGTTGCCCGGCGTCAGGCTGGCGCGGCCGATCTTGCCGTCGATGGGCGAGAGGATGTCGGTATAGCCAAGGTTGATCTCCGCGACGCGGACGGCGGCCTGGGCGCCGAGCAGCTGGGCATTCGCCGTCCGCTCCTGCGCCTGGGCGTTGTCGAGGGCGACCCGGGTGCCGGCGCCGGTCGATTGCAGCTCCCGCGCACGGGCCAGCGCCACGCGGGCATTCTCGAGCGTCGCCTGGGCGGAGGCGACATTGGCCCGGGCCTGCTCCAGCTGCGCCTCGAAGGGCGGCTTCTCGATGCGGAAGAGCACGTCGCCGGCCTTCACCTCCTGGCCCTCGGTGAAGGCACGCTCCTGAAGGAAGCCAATGACGCGGGCGCGGATCTCGACGCGGTTCACCGCCTCGATGCGGCCGGTGAACTCGGTGCTCTCGGTGACCGGCTGGCGGTTGGCCGGGGTGACGCCGACCGCGGGCGGTCCCTGCGGCCCGAACTGGGCCTCGGCCGGCAGGGCGAGCACCGTGAGCAGGAGGGCAGCGGACAGTCGACGCATCATGCGAGTCATCCGGGACAAGACGGCTGGCGATACCAGGGCGTCCCCCCCGGGACCAGAGACTTTATCTCAAATGGCGACCAATGACCGGGGCGCAAGCTTGCGAAAGTGTCACGGCCGTGAACCCTGGGCTGCGCGCCGCGGCCGCCCTTTGCAGCCGGATGTCAGGGCACTGCGAGGATGGGGCAGGGCGCCCCGTGCAGCAGCCGGCGGCTCGTCGACTCATGCAGCAGGGCGCTCAGCCCGGCGGTCCCGAAGCCGCCCATGACGAGCAGCCGGGCCGGCAGCCGCGCCGCCTCGGCGAGCAGCAGCGCGGCCGGGTCGTGGCCGCGGGCGGCGCGCTCCTCCACCGCCAGGCCATGGCGGCGGAGGAAGGCGGCGCCCTCGGCGGCGAGGCGGGCGGCCACGGCGGCATGCGGGTCGGCGGCGAGCAGCGTCACCGCCGAGCCCTCGGCGAGGCCAAGCTGGGCCAGGGAGGCGAGCGCCCGCTGCGCCGGGGCGGAGCCGTCATAGCCGGCCAGCACCGGCCCCTCGGCCGGGGCGGCGGCCGGGATGACGAGCAGCGGCCGCGCGCCGTCACGCAGCAGGGCGGGGATGACGGGGGCGAGCCCGTCATCCGCCCGCTCGAGGCCGAGGGTGCTGTCGCGGCCAAGGATCAGGAGGTCGTGCCGCGCCCCGGCGCGCAGCAGGGCGGGCTCCGGCGCCTCCTCCAGCAGCAGCGCCTCGACGGGGAGGTCGCCGGCGGCCTGGCGGGCGGCGGCGAAGGCGGCCTCCGCCTCGGCCTGGAGGCGGGCGGCGCGGGCGGCGTCGCGCTGGGCGGCGAAGGCGGCGCCGCCGATCGGCATGGCCTCATGGCCGCCCGAGGTGTGGGGGCGGTCGAGGATGGCAGCCGCCGTCAGCGCCGCGCCGCTGCGGCGGGCGAGGGCAATGGCGGCATCGCGGGCGGCAAGGGCCCCCGGCGTGTCGTCGAGGGCGAGGAGGAGGCTCTGCAGCATCCCGGCGAGCTTAGGCCCGGTGTCGGAGCAGGAGGAAGCCGCTCGTGCAGAGGATCAGCGCGACGGCGAGGCTGGCCAGCGCCGCGCCGACCCCGGCCCAGGCGGCGGCGAGGCCGGAGACCGCCTGCATCACCGCCGCCCCGCCGAAGAAGGCGATGTTGACCGCCGAGAGCGCCCGCCCCGCCCGCTCCGGCGGCACCGCGGCGCGGACCTGGCCGAAGACGACGGACTGGACGGAGATCAGCGCGCCGATCAGGGCGAAGATCGTCGCATCCCAGGCGGAGGGCAGGCTGCGCCCGGCGATGAGGGCGAGAACCAGCCCCGCCACGGCATAATGGCTGGCGGCGAGCATCAGCACGGGGCGGCCGATCCTCCGCTCCGCCCAGCCGCAGATCACCGGGGAGACGGTCAGCGCGAGGGCGCAGAGCGAGAGGATGTGCCCGGCCTCGATGCGGGTGAGGCCCTTCGCCTCCATCAGCCAGGGCCCGCCCCAGAGGCCGCGCAGGCCGAGCACGACGGCGAGGCTGGCGAAGCCGAAGACCATCAGCGGGCGGAGGCCGGGCGAGGCGGCCATGGCGACGACCTCGCCCGCATCCTGCCAGATCGAGCGGCGCCCGCCCTGCGGCGGGGGCGGGTGGCGGACGGTCAGCGCCACCGCGAGGAAGGCGAAGGCCGCCATCCCCGCCGTCGCCAGGAAGCCGGCGCGCCAGCCCTGAAGGTCGACCAGCCAGGCGAGCGGGCTGCCCGAGAGCAGCATTCCCGAATTGCCGAGGGTGAGGATGATGCCGGACCAGAGCGAGAAGCGCGCGGCGGGCACGGCGCGGGCGGCATAGGTCATCGGCCCCATCAGCATCCCGGCGCAGCCGATGCCGAGCACGATCTGCGCGGCCAGCATGCCGAGCGCGTTCGGCGCGAGCGAGGCGAGCACCGCGCCCGTTCCGGCGATGCCGAGCACGGCAAGCGCCGTCCGCCGCACCCCGAAGCGGTCGAGCGCGACGCCGACCGGCACCATGGCCAGGGCGAAGGCAAAGGCGAAGGCGCCGGTGACGGCGGCGAGGCCATCGGGCGAGAGGCCGAGGTCGCGCTGCAGCACGTCGGCGGCGAGCGCGGGGAGGGTGCGCACCGCGTTCGAGAAGACATGGCCCAGCGTCAGCGCCAGGATCGGCACTGCCGGCCCGCGGATCGGCGGCATCGGCTAGGGCGTGCCAGCGAGGGGCTGCGGCGCGCCGCGGCGCGCCCTGTCCGTCATGGCGGCGTCCCCGGGCCTGCCGATGCAGCCGGCATCGGCTGCATCCGCCTCCTGGCCGCGCGGAAACATCCCTCGCCGATCCATCGCCGGTTCCTGCGCAGGCATGCCCTAGTTCCGGAACATCTTGCCTGGGTTGAGGATGCCCTTGGGGTCGAAGCTGGTCTTGATGCCGCGCATCAGCGCCAGCGCCTCCGGCCCGTGCTCCTGCTCCAGGAACTCCCGCTTGCCAAGGCCCACGCCATGCTCGCCGGAGCAGGTGCCGCCGAGCGCCAGGCCGCGCGCCACGATCCTGCGGTCGATCTCCCAGGCCTTTTCATGGCCCTGCGGGTCCTCCGGGTCGTAGAGGATGACCTGGTGGAAATTGCCGTCGCCGACATGGCCGACGATGCAGGTCGTGGCCCCCGCCGCGACCGCATCCGCCTTGGCGCCGAGGATCGCCTCGGCAAGGCGCGAGATGGGGACGCAGACATCAGTGGTGATGGCGCGGTAGCCGGGGATCAGCGCGACGGCGGCCCAGTAGGCGTCGTGCCGCGCCTTCCAGAGGCGGTTGCGGGATTCGGCATCCGTCGCCCAGGCGAAGCCCTCGCCGCCCAGCTCGGCGGCGATGGCCTCGACTGTCTCCGCCTGCTCCTGCACCGCCGCCGGGCTGCCGTGGAATTCGAGGAAGAGGGTCGGCGTGGCGCGGTAGCCCTCGAGCTTCGAGTAGTTGATGGAGGCCTGCATCTGGTCGGCGTCGAGCAGCTCGATGCGGGCGACGGGGATGCCGGCCTGCATGGTGGCGATGGTCGTCTCGACCGCGGATTTCAGGTCGGGGAACTGGCAGACGGCGGCCGACATCGCCTCCGGGATGCCGTGCAGGCGGAGGCGGACCTTGGTGATGACGCCGAGCGTGCCCTCGGAGCCGATGAAGAGCCGCGTCAGGTCGTAGCCGTTGGCCGCCTTGCGGGCGCGGCCGCCGGTTTGGATGACGCGGCCGTCGGCGAGCACGACTTCGAGGCCGAGGACATTCTCCCGGATGGTGCCGTAGCGCACGGCGGCGGTGCCGCTGGCCCGCGTCGCGCACATGCCGCCGATGGTGCAGTGGCTGCCCGGGTCGACGGGGAAGAACATGCCCTGGTCGCGCAGGTAGTCGTTGAGCTGGTGGCGGGTGACGCCGGGCTCGATCAGGCAGTCCATGTCCTCGGCATTGACCTCGAGGATGCTGGTCATGCGGCTGAGGTCGAGCGAGATGCCGCGCCGCACCGGGTTCACATGCCCCTCGAGGCTGGTGCCGGCCCCGAAGGCGACGAGCGGGACGCCGTGCTGGTTGCACAGCGCCAGGATGCGGCTGACCTCCTCCGTGCTCTCGGGGAAGGCGACGGCGTCGGGCAGGGTGGGCGGCGTCTGGTCCTCGCCGCGGCTGTGCTGCTCGCGCACCGCCTGGGCGGTGGAGAGACGGTCGCCGAGCATCGCGCGGAGGGCGGCGATGACGGCATCGGCGGGGGAGGCGATGGTGTTCATGGCGGTCCTTTCCGGGCCGGCCGATTCAGACCCATGGGTGCACGGCGCCCTTCGGTCATCGGACGGCATCCTCCTCCCGCGCGAGCGGGCAGGTCAGGCAGTGCGGGCCGCCGCCGCCGGCGGTGAAGAGCGAGAGGGCAGGGTCCAGCACGGTGAGGCCCTCGGCGCGGAGGGCGGCGTTCAGCTCGCGGCTTTCGGCGGCCGATATCACGCGGCCCTCGCCGAGGGAAAGGATGTTGCAGCCGAGCGCCATCGCCGCCCGGTAGGGGACGGGGAGGCAGCGGATGCCATGCGCGGCCAGCCACTCGCGGAAATCCTCCGGCAGCACGTCGAGGCAGGCGACGGCGAGGCCGGGGGCGGCCAGACAGAACAGCACGTCCAGATGCAGGAAATGCTCGTCGAAGGGCTGGATGCGGACCTCCCAGCCCTCGGCGCGGAGCCAGCCGGCGAGTTGCTCCGCGCCGTCGAGGTCGGTGCGGCCGCCCGAGGCGCCGATCAGGGCGAGGCCGGGGCGGAGGATGTGGACATCGCCGCCCTCCAGCGTCCCGGCCGAGGATTTCCGCCAGAAGCGGCCGCGGTGCCAGTCGATCAGGGCGGCGTATTCGCCGCGGCGCTGCGGGCGCTCGAGCTGGCAGAGGACGGGGCCGCGATGCGTCACCACCACGCTGTCGCGGGTATAGGCCATGTAGGGGAGGTGCGGCTCGGGCGGCAGGTGGTGGACCTGGGTGCCGGCCCCCTCCAGCGCGGCGACGAGCTCGCGGTGCTGGGCCTGCAGGCCCTGGAGGTCGGGCTGGCCGCTGCCGGCCAGCGTGCGGCGGGCGATGCTGTTGGTCGGCAGCCACCGGTAATGGTCGGGGGCGCAGACCAGGACATCGGTCAGGCGGCCGGTTTCTGAGGCGACGATCCAGTCGGGCATGGGCGCAGCGTGCCGGGCCGGCGGGGCGGCGTCCAGTGACGGGCTCCAAATGCCTCAAGGGCTCAAGGTGAGGGCGAACCAAGCCCTTGATATCGCACGGCTTCGGCAAGAAATTGAGGGTTTGAGGGTTTGAGGAGGGGCCGGGCGGGGCGTGGCCGGTGGCGGCGCGCATCCTAGCAGGGATCAGTACAAGTACGCAATGTCCTCCCTCCGTTGACGCCCCTGCGGCCCGCGCCTAGCGTCGATCTCGCGAACGGAATCCGAGGGGGAAACGATGCCCAACAAGGTCAAGGCAGCATGGCAGGCCGGCAAGGCCGTGGTGAATGGCTGGCTCGCCATTCCGAACGCCTTCAGCGCCGAGATGTACAGCCAGGCCGGCTGGGACAGCGTCACCGTCGACATGCAGCACGGCGTGCAGGACTACCTCTCCTGCGTCGCCTGCTTCCAGGGCATCCAGCCCTCCGGCGCCACGCCCATGGTGCGGGTGCCGTGGAACGAGCCGGGCATCATCGGCAAGGTGCTGGATGCCGGCGCCTATGGCGTCATCTGCCCGATGGTGAACACCGAGGCCGAGGCGCGCGCCCTCGTCCAGTATTCGAAGTACCCGCCGCGCGGCACGCGCAGCAACGGGCCGATCCGCGCCGGCGTCTATGGCGAGGCGGGCGGCTACCAGAAGACCGCCAATGACGAGATCCTGGTCATCCCGATGATCGAGACGCAGACGGCGCTCGACAACCTCGAGGCCATCCTCGACGTGCCGGGGATCGACGCGATCTATGTCGGGCCCTCCGATCTCGGCCTCTCGCTCGGCATGATCCCGATCCTCGACCGGGAGGAGCCGGAGATCCTCAAAATCTACGAGCGGCTGATCAAGGAGACCTCGAAGCGCGGCATCGCGGCGGGGCTGCACAATTCCTCGCCGAAATACGCGAAGAAGATGATCGACATGGGCTTCAAGCTCGTCACCGTCGGCGGCAACGATGTCGGGCTGATGGTCAATGCGGCGAAGGCCGCGATCAAGGAAGCCCGCGGCGGCTGAATGCTGCGCCTTGTCGCCGGCAGGCTGGTGCAGATCGGGGTGGTGCTTGCCCTGCTCTCGGCGCTGGTCTGGCTGGCGATGGGGCTGATGCCCGGCGACCCGCTCGACCTCGCCATGGCCGCCGACCCGCGGCTGACGCCAGCCGATGCGGCGCGGCTCCGGGCGCTGCACGGGCTCGACCGGCCGCTCGGCGAGCGCTACCTCGCCTGGGCGGCGGCGGTGCTGCGCGGGGAGTTCGGCTTCTCGCGCCTCTATGCGGTGCCGGTTGTCGAGGTGCTGGGGCCGGCGCTGCGCTCGACCCTCGTGCTGCTCGGTTGGGCGCTGCTGCTCTCGGCGGGGATCGGCATCGGGCTCGGCGTGGTCGGGGCGGTGCGGCGAGGCGTCGGCGTCCTCGCCGAGGGGCTGGCGCTGCTGGCGCAGGCCATGCCGGGCTTCTGGCTCGGCATCCTGCTCATCATCCTCTTCGCGGTCGAGCTCGGCTGGCTGCCGGCGGGGGGGACCGGGGAGGGCCAGGGCCTCGGCGAGGCGGCGCGCTTCCTGCTGCTGCCGGTGGCGACGCTCGCCTTCGTCAACATCGCGGCCTATGCCCGGCACAGCCTCTCCGCCATGCGGGAGGAGATGGCGCAGCCCTATATCCGCACGGCGCGGATGAAAGGGCTCTCGCCGCGGCAGGTGATCTGGGGGCATGCCTTCCCCAATGCGGCGATCCCGGTGGTGACGGTCGCGGCGCTCGATGCCGGCAGCCTCGTCTCCGGCGCGCTGGTGACGGAGACCATCTTCGCCCGGCCGGGGATGGGCAAGCTGATCTACGACAGCATCATGGGCAACGACTACAACCTGGCGCTGCTCGCCCTGCTGCTGGCGGCGCTGGTGACGATGCTGGCGACCCTCGCGGCCGACATCGCGCAGCGGCTCATCGATCCGCGGCTGACGCGCTGATGCGGCTGTGGCTGGGCCTGGCGCTGATCGGGTCGCTCGGGCTTGGGGCGGCGGCGGCGGGATGGGCGCAGGCGTTGCTGGGGGCCGATCCCTTCGCGCCCAACCTGCTGGCGCGCTACGGCGAGGCCGGCGCCGCGCATCCGCTCGGGACCGACGAGCTGGGGCGGGACGTGCTGCTGCGGCTGCTGCATGGCGGGCGGGTCTCGCTCGCCGTCGGGCTGGCCGTGGCGCTGGGGGCGACGGGGCTCGGCACGGCGGCGGGGCTGCTGGCGGCCTGGCGCGGGGGCTGGGTCGATGCGCTGCTGATGCGGGTGGCGGATGGGCTGCTGGCGCTGCCAGCGCTGCCGCTGCTCGTCGTGCTGGCCGCCGTCGACACCGGGCGGTTCGGCCTGCCGAGGGGGGAGGCGGCGTCGGACATCCTGCGCATCGTGCTGATCCTGGTCGCCTTCGGCTGGGTCGGGACGGCGCGGCTGGCGCGGGCGGCAGCGCTCACCCAGCTCTCGCTCGACTATGTGGCGGCGGCCCGGGTCTGCGGGGCCAGCGGGGCGCGGGTGCTGCTGCGGCATGTGCTGCCGAACATCGCGGGGCCCATCGGGGTCGCCGCGGCGCTGGCGGTGGCGGGGGCGATCCTCGCCGAGAGCACGCTGAGCTTCCTTGGCTTAGGCATCCAGCCGCCGGCGCCGTCCTGGGGGAACATGCTCTCCAACGCGCAGGAGATGGTGTTCTCGGCGCCGCTTCAGGCGGTATGGCCGGGGCTCTGCATCCTCATCGCGGTGGCGGGCTGCACGCTGGTGGCGGATGGGGCGCGGCGGCGCTGACCGGGGCGGCCTCCCCCAGCGGATAGGGCGTGACGATCAGGCGGCGGTGGCCGTGGCCCGAGGTCAGCGGGTGCCGCGCCGGGCCGGAGTCCCCCGACTGCGCGGAGACGATGAGGCAGACGCCGGCGACGACGATGGCCGTGGCCAGCATCGCCTGGGCGGTGAGGGGCTCGGCGAAGAGCAGCCAGCCGAGGCCCATCGCCACCACGGGATTCACGTAGGAGAAGGTGGTCGCCACCGAGGGCGCCACGGTGGCGGCGAGGTAGCCGTAGGCGGTGAAGCCGACCACGGCGGTCAGCGTCAGCCAGCCGAGGCCGAGCCAGGATTGCAGCGAGACGGCGTGCCAGTCGAGCGCGGCGATGTCGCCCATGGCGCCGGCGGCGGCGAGCAGGACGGCGCCGCCGCAGAGCAGCTCCATTCCCGCCGCGAGGCGCGGGTCGTCCGGCAGGCCGGCACGGGGCGCGAGCACCGCGCCCAGCGCCCAGGCGCATTGGCTGGCCACCAGCAGCGCGATGCCGAAGGGATCGAGATCGGCGCCGGGGCGGAGCAGGAGGCCGAGGCCGGCGACCCCGACCACCAGGCCGATCAGGGCCCGGCGGGCCGGCCGCTCGCGGAAGAGCAGGTAGCCGAGGCAGGCGGCGACGATCGGCAGCAGGGCGGACATCACGCCGGCGACGCCGGAGGGCACAGTCTTCTGGCCGAAGGTGGCGACGCCGGCGCCGAGGGCGAGGATCAGCATCCCGATGCCGCAGGCGGCGAGCCAGTGGCGCGGGCCCGGCCGCGGCGCGCCGGCGGCGCGGGCCCAGGCGAAGAGGATCGCGCCCCCCGCAATCCCGCGGATGCCGACGAGGAGCAGCGGCGGCAGCGTGTCGAGCGCCGCCCGGGCGCCGGCCGGGCCGGAGCCGAAACTGGCATAGGTGGCGAGGAGGGCGAGCGGGATGCGCCAGTCCCTGGCGCGCGGCAGCAGGCGGGCCAGGGGTGCCGGCGCGGCCCGGGCGCTCAAGGCCGGGCGGCTCCGGCAGGGCGGCGGCGGCATGCTTCGCAGTCTGGACGGGCCATCGACGCCTCCGGCAATCACCGCAAGCAGGGCCGAACACGGGAGGCGGGCGAAAGTTCGGGCCCTGGGCCGGTTTCCGCCCGGCCGGGCCCGCGGACGGCGATCCAGGCCCCCGTCCTGGGTGGTCCGCCCCGCGGCATGTCCGTTGCACGCGGGTTCGCCGGCCATGCCGCGGGCTGTTGCCGTCGGGGCAGGTTCACGCCCCTCGGCCGGCCTATCGGCCTCTCTCGCTCCGCCAGGCGGCGAGGAGCTCGCGGTTCCGCGGGTCCGTCATTGGGTAGAGGCCGCGGAGGCCCGCGCCGGCCGCAACCCGCTCCTGCACGAAATCCTCGACGACGGTCTGCTCGAAGGCCTCCTCAGCGACCTGGTCGGCGAGGTGGGCGGGGATGCAGACCACGCCCTCGCCGTCGCCGACCATGATGTCGCCGGGATAGACCGGGACCTCGCCGCAGGCGATGGGGATGTTCAGGTCGGCGGCATGATGGCGGATGAGGTTGGTCGGGGCGCTCGGGGCGGCGTGGTAGATGGGCCAGGGCATCTGCGCGATCTCGGGCGTGTCGCGGAAGCCGCCATCGGTGACGGCACCGGCGGCGCCGCGGGCCATCAACCGCGTCAGCAGGATGCCGCCGGCGCTGGCGGCCTTCGGGTCGCCGCGGCTGTCGACGACGAAGACGCTGCCGGCCGGGCATTCCTCGATGCCCCTGCGCTGCGGGTGGCCGGGGTCGAGGAAGGCGTCGAGCCTGTCGAGATCCTCGCGCGCCGGGATGTAGCGGAGGGTATAGGCGGGGCCGACCATGCGGGGGGCCGAGGGGTTCACCAGGCGCGGGCCCTGGAGGAAGAGGTTCCGGAAGCCGTGCTTGAAGAGGACGGTGGTGAGGGTGGCGGTGCTGACCTCGGCAAGCCTGCGGCGGGTTTCCGGGTTCATGGCATCCCCTGGGCGCTGACGTGGCCGGCGCAGTCTGCGGGCAGTGGCGCGTCGCTGTCGAGGAAGCGGGCCAGGCAGGGGCCGAAGCGGGCGTCGAATTCCGGGTCGCGGGCGGCGCCGTGGCCGGCCGGGGCCTCGGGGCGGTCGAGGACCAGGGCCTCGGCGCCATGCCGCCGCATCGCCTCGCGGAAGGCGGCGGCGCGGGCCTCCGGGTCCGGGTCGTAGGGGTCGTCGCGGAACAGGGCGAGGGCGCCGCGATGCAGCGCCTCGGGCGCCATGCCGTCGAGCGCGGCGCGGAAGGCGGCGAGGGCCTCGGGGCGGCGGGCCGGGTTGGTGCCATGGGCGGCGGGGGCGAGCAGCAGCATCGCATCGGCGAGCCTCGGCATGGCGAGGGCGGCGAGGGCGAGGAAGGCGCCGCGGGATTCGCCGAGGATGACGATGCGCCGGTAGCCCTCGGCGCGGAGGCGGGCGCTGCCCTCGGCCAGCGCCGCGGCACCGGCCTGGAGCGGGTCCCGGCCGCCGCCGATGCGGTCGAGGCGCCAGAGGTCGTAGGCGGCGAGGCGCGCGGCGAAGGGCGGCAGGCCCGGCGGCGGGCCCTCGGTGTAATGGGCATGGGCCCAGATCAGCGCGCCCGCGGCATCGGCCGGGCCGCGCATCGCCATGTCCGGGGCGGGGCGGAGGATGCGGCCATCCGCGGCCCGGGCCGCGGTGGCGAGGGGGAGGAGAAGGGCGGCGCGGCGGCCGATCATCGGCATGCCGCCGGGCCGCGCTGCCGGGAGGGCCTCCGCAGGGTTGCGCCCGCAGGCGCTGCCTGAGCTGGTGCCTGAGCGAGCAAACCACCCCTCCCGGGCGATGCCACCCGTCCGGACCCCGCTTTACCGATCCGGCAGCCAGATCTCCAGCGTACCCTGGCTTGGCGCGGGCTCGAAATTGCGGAAATCCTGGATCGCCCAGCCGCGGCCGAGGCGGCCGGCGAGGCGGGCGGCCGCCGCAGCATCCTCGGTGTGGAAGTAGCGCACCACGCGCTGCGAGGGGGTGGCGCCGACGGCGCGCAGCTCGACCAGGTCGAAGCCGCCCTCGCGGAGCTGGGGGGCAAGCTCGCTGGCGATGCCGGCCGCCGCGGCGGAGCCGGCGCGGAGATGGACGTAGACGCGCGGCTGGCTGGGCGGCGCTGCGGCGGCGGCAACGGGCTCCGGCAGACGGAGCGGGCGGGGCGGCGGGGCGAGCTGCTGCGGCGGCGCGCCCGCCTGGGCGGCGGCCAGGTCGCGCCGACTGGCGGCGAGGTCGCGGCGGAGGCCGGCCAGGTCCGTCTCGGCCGCGACGCGCGCCTGGCGGAGGGCGGCAAGCTCGGCCTCGGCCGCGGCGCGGGCCTGGCGGATGCTCTCGAGCCGAGCCTGCTCGGCGGCGATGTCGGCCTGAAGGCCGGCGCGCTGGGCGGCGAGGTCGGCAGGGGGAAGCGCCGGGGGAGCTGCCGTGAGGGCCGGGGCGGCGGGCGCGAGGCTCGGCTGGGGGGTGGGGGCGAGGCTCGCCACCGGGGCCGGGGCGCGCTGCGGGGGCGGGCGCAGGCCGAGGCCAAGCGCCAGCCCGCCCGCGAGCCCGGCCAGGGCCAGCACCAAGCCGGCCGGCCCCATCCAGGAACTACGCTTCTTCGGCCGCAGCAGCGGGGGTGCGGGCGGTCGCCTCGATACAGCCAACGAACTACCTCAAGTCGGTGAGGGAGCGCCTCAGTGGCGCTCCTCCGACTCAACGGCGAGCTCGCGCTCCGGGTTCTCGGCAAGGCTCTGGGCGGCGAGCGCCCTGGCCATCTGGCTCAGCGCCTCTTGATGCTTCTCGTTGTCGATCAGGGCAAAGTTGCGGGCGAGCTCCAGGCACATGCGCTGGCGCGGGGAGATCTCGCTCGGCTCCTGCTCGTCGTTCAAGCCCTCGAAGAACCAGGAGACGGCCACGTTCAGCACCTGGGCAATCTCGAAGAGACGGCCGGCGGAAATGCGATTCAGGCCGCGCTCATACTTGTGAGCCTGCTGGTAGGTAACCCCGATCATACGGGCGAGTTGCTGTTGGGAGAGGCCCATCATCACCCGCCGCTCCCGGATCCGGGCGCCGACATGGCGGTCCGCCGCATTGGCCCGCTGGCCCATCTTGGCGGCGGCCGGGCGCGGCGTACCGGTCTCGGTGCTTGCTGGCATATTGTATCCCTCGGAGCCCATTGTTGTCTCACCTTGGGCAATGCCGTGGGATGGTCCCCGTTCCACCGCAGCGCGTGACGAACGCGTGATGGAGGCAGAACGGTCCGGATTCACCCGGTGCGCGATGCATCAGGTTTGGATTGTTGCAGCGTGGCCAGCTGCTGGCGGAGGGATTCGACCTCGGCCTTGAGCGCCTCGATGGTCTGGGCGGCGCCCTGGTGCCCGCCCTGGGGCGGCTCCGCCTGGCGGAAGGGGGAGAAGAGGTTCATCGCCCGCTCCATCATCGCCATGTTCTGCTTGCTCACTTCCTCGATGGTCGGGAAGGGCATGAGGCCGCCCATCGCCTGCTCCATGGAGTGCCGCATCTGTGTTTGCTGGCGGGCGAAGCCGTTCATTGCCACGTCAAGGTAGCGGGGGAGGACGGTCTGCAGGCTGTCGCCGTAGAAGCCGATCAGGTGGCGGAGGAAGCCCTCGGGCAGCAGGTTGCGGCCTTTCGACTCCTCCTCGACGATGATCTGCGTCAGGACGGAACGGGTGATCTCCTCGCCCGATTTGGCATCGTAGACCACGAAGTCGCGGCCCTGGCGGACCATTCCGGCCAGATCCTCCAGGGTGACGTAGCTCGAGGATTCCGTGTTGTAGAGGCGACGGTTGGCATACTTCTTCACCACCACGGGCGTGCTTGCGGGAGGTTCGGGCGCCGGTTCGGCGCGGGCGGTGCTGTCGGCCATGACGTTTCCGATGCGGTTCTTGCGTGTAGGGCCGAACAGAGTAGCACGGCGGAACGGCCCGCGCGGAAGCGGGTTTTTGCGTCGCACACAATCGCGCGCGGGGGTGCGACATGGCGGAAGAGGGGGAGCTCGACCGGCTGGCGGAGGAATGGATCGGGCTTTGGCAGGAGGAGATCGGGGCGCTCGCGGCGGATGCCGACATGGCGGCGGCCTGGCGGCTGATGCTCGGCGGCTGGCCGAGCGGATGGCCCGGGGGCGCGGCGCGTGAGGCGGGGGCCGCGGCCGCTGCCGCTGCATCTCGGCCTCCTGGCGATGCGGCGGTGGGCGGCGATGGCGGCGCTGCCGCTGGCCTCCTCGGGCGGATCGCCGAGCTCGAGGCCCGGGTGGCCGCGCTCGAGGCCGGAGCTGGAGAGGCTCGCCGGCCGGCTCGCCGCAAGCGGCCATCCGCCTGAAGCCTTCGCTCGCGCGGTCTGGCGGGCGCTCGCCCGGGCCGATGCGGCGCTGCTGGCCGGCATCCGGGCCTATCGGCGGCATGCCTGGCGGCGGCAGGCGCCGGCGCTGCCGGTGCTCTGGGCCGAGGGGGGGAGCCGGCTGCTCGACTATGGCGGGCAGGGCGCGACGGTGCTGGTGGTACCCTCGCTGGTGAACCGGGCGGACATCCTCGACCTGATGCCGGAGGCCTCCATGCTCCGCTTCCTGGCGGGGCAGGGGGTCCGGGTGCTGCTGCTGGATTGGGGCGAGCCGGGGCCGGTGGAGCGGAGCTTCGGGCTGACGGACTACATCGCCGGGCGGCTGGAACGGGCGCTCGGGGCGGTGGATGAGCCGGTGGTGCTGGTCGGCTACTGCATGGGCGGGCTGCTGGCGCTCGGCGCGGCGCTGCGGCAGCCGGGGCGGGTGAAGGCGCTCGGCCTGCTGGCAACGCCATGGGATTTCTGGGCGGAGGATGCCGGGCGGGCCAGGGCGCTCGGGGCGCTGCTGCCGGGGCTGGAGCCGCTGCTGGCGGCGACCGGGGCGCTGCCCGTGGATGCGATCCAGGCGCTGTTCGCGGCGCTCGATCCCTTCTCCATCGCCGAGAAGTACCGCGGCTTCGCGGCGCTGGACCCGGAGAGCGCGCAGGCCCGGCGCTTCGTCGCGCTGGAGGACTGGCTGAACGACGGCGTCGCGCTGGCGGCGCCCGTAGCGCGCGAGGTGCTCGGCCAGTGGTACGGGGCGAATGCGCCGGCGCGGGGGGAGTGGCGGGTCGCGGGCGAGGCGGTGGAGCCGGGGCGGCTCGGCATGCCGGCCTTCCTCGCCATCCCGTCGCGCGACCGGATCGTGCCGCCGGCCTCGGCCCTGGCGCTGGCGAAGTCCCTGCCCGGGGCCCTGGTGCACGGTGCTGCGGCCGGCCATATCGGCATGGTGGCCGGCCGGGGAGCCGAGGATGCGCTGTGGCTGCCGCTGCGGCGATGGCTCTCGGAGCTCGACTTGTAGCCTGGGGCGGCGCGGGTCCAAACTGCGCCGCAGCACAGCAAAAAAGGTAGGGAAGCCAGACATGACCGATATCGTCATCGCCTCCGCGGCGCGCACGCCGGTGGGGAGTTTCTCCGGGGCCTTCGCCAGCTTGCCGGCGCATACGCTCGGCACCATCGCGCTCAAGGCGGCGATGGAGCGGGCCGGGGTGCGGCCGGAGGAGGTGGACGAAGTCATCCTCGGGCAGATCCTGACCGCGGGCGCGGGGCAGAACCCGGCGCGGCAGGCGGCCGTCGCGGCCGGCATCCCGGTGGAGCGGACGGCCTTCGGCATCAACCAGCTCTGCGGCTCCGGCCTCCGCGCCGTCGCGTTGGCGGCGCAGCAGATCGCGACCGGTGACGCCAATATCGTCGTCGCCGGCGGGCAGGAGAGCATGACCCAGGCGCCGCATGCGCAGCAGCTTCGCGCCGGGCAGAAGATGGGCGACCTGCAGCTGGTCGACACCATGATCAAGGACGGGCTGTGGGATGCCTTCCACGGCTACCACATGGGCACCACCGCCGAGAACGTCGCGCAAAAGTACCAGATCACCCGCGAGCAGCAGGACGAGTTCGCCGCCGCCTCCCAGCGCAAGGCGGGCGAGGCGATGAAGGCGGGGCGCTTCCGCGACGAGATCGCGCCGGTGACGGTGAAGACCCGGAAGGGCGAGGTCACCATCTCCGACGACGAGTATCCGAAGCCGGAGACGACGCTCGAGGTGCTGCAGAAGCTGCGCCCGGCCTTCAGCAAGGACGGCACGGTGACGGCGGGCAATGCGAGCGGCATCAATGACGGCGCCGCGGCGCTGGTGGTGATGTCGGCCGAGGAGGCGCGGAAGCGCGGCATCACGCCGCTGGCGCGCATCGCCTCCTGGGCGACGGCGGGCGTCGACCCCTCGATCATGGGCACGGGGCCGATCCCGTCGAGCCGGAAGGCGCTGCAGAAGGCGGGCTGGGACATCTCGACGCTCGACCTGATCGAGGCGAACGAGGCCTTCGCGGCGCAGGCCTGCGCGGTCAACAAGGACCTTGGCTGGGACACCTCGAAGGTGAACGTGAATGGCGGGGCGATCGCCCTCGGCCATCCGATCGGCGCCAGCGGCGCGCGGGTGCTGAACACGCTGCTCTTCGAGATGCAGCGGCGCGAGGCGAAGCGCGGCCTGGCGACGCTCTGCATCGGCGGCGGCATGGGCGTCGCGATGTGCCTGGAGCGGGTGTAAACTGGCGGCGGGGCCCGGGGGGAAGCTTTCCCCCCCGGCGGAGGGTGCGGGGAGGCGGAGCCTCCCGCAATCGTTCAGCAGAAATGCGCGCCGCGCGTCTCGACCGGCACCATGTAGAGCGATTGGCTCGCCGTCATGTAGAGGTGGTTCCGCCGCGCCCCGCCGAAGCAGAGATTGGCGCAGATCTCCGGCAGCCTGATCTGGCCGATGCGCTGGCCGTCGGGCGCGAAGACATGGACGCCGTCATAGCCCTCCCCGACCCAGCCAGCGCCGACCCAGACATTGCCCTGCTCGTCGCAGCGGAGGCCGTCGCCGAAGCCTGACTTCCCGCCCATCTCCATGTCGCAGAAGGTGCGCGGGTTGGAGAGGCGCGGGCCGTCCACGTCGAAGGCCCAGATGATGTTCTTCGCCGCGTCGTAATGCGTCTTGCCGCTGTCGGCGACGTAGAGCCGGCGGTAGTCGGGCGAGAAGCAGAGGCCGTTCGGCTTGAAGGGCTGGTCTGCGACCTTGGCCACCTGGCCGGTCTGCGCGTCGATCCGGTAGATCGCCTCCTTGATGAAGGGGCGGGGGCTGCTGGCGGATTCGGGGGTGCGCTGGCCCTCGTAGTTCATCAGCGCGCCGTAGCCGGGGTCGGTGAACCAGATGGCGCCGTCCTGCGGATGGACGACGCCGTCGTTCGGCGCGTTGAAGGGGCCGTCCGGACCGCGGGCGGCGAGCACGGTGGTGCTGCCGTCCGGCTCGTAGCGCAGCACGTCACGGTGGAAGTGGCGGAAGGCGATCTGCCGGCCCTCGCGGTCGAAGGTGTTGCCGTTGGAGAAGCCGGAGGGGCTGCGGAAGCGGCGATGGACGGAGTGGTCCTCCTCGACGAGGCGGAGGCATTCATCGGCCGGGATGTCGGACCAGATGAGGAAGCGGCCGTTGGCATGCCAGGCCGGGCCCTCGGCCCAGCCATAGCCGGTGCCGAGGCGGCGGATAGCGGTGTTGCCGAGCCTGGCGGTGAAGCGCTTGGGGTCGATGGCGACGATATCGGCATCCGGGTAGCGGACGGGGGCGGCGCCGCGGTCGTAGCTGCGCTGGGCATTGGCCGGGATGGCGGCGCCGGCGGCGAGCGCTCCGGCGAGCGCGCCGAGCGAGCGGCGCCCGATGATGGGATCTGCCATGCGTTTCCTCTCCCTCGCCGCTTCGGGTGCGGCGTGAGCGTGATCGCCCCAGGCCGGAACGGCCGGAGGCGTGAATCACGCGATCAGACGAAGGTCCTGCCCGCCGCCGGCCTACTTGCGAGGACCGGCGGCGGACGGGAGGAAGGCTGGCACGGGCGTTGCGGCTTCGGGCTTCGCGATGGCGTGGTTACGCCAGCGTGGTGAGGTCCTGGAACCAGTGCTGGGCCTGGGTGTAGCCGCGGACCTTGCCGGTTGCCGCATGCGGGTTGGTGTCGTGGACGACGAAGACCAGGAGGGCCTCGTCGACCGCCTTCTCGTGGACCTTCGCCATCAGGCGGTCGACCTCGGCCGGGTCGAAATTCTGCGTCGCGGCGTCGATCAGGCGGTCCATCTCGGCGTCGCGGTAGTGGCTCCAATTCACGCCCGTGGGCGCGATCTGCTTCGAGTGGAAGAAGCGGATCAGCGCATAGAGCGGGTCGCTGGTCACGTAGGCGACGTTGTTGGCGGTGACGTTGCGGGCCAGTTCGCCGCCGGCGCCCTGGCGCCAGCAGGTGTAGAGGACCTCGAGCTCGACGGGCTCGAACTCGACCTCGATGCCAACCTCGCGCCAGCTCTGCTGGACGTACTCGTTCATCGGCATCGACAGCATCTGGCCGCTGCCGCCGGTGGCGACGAGGAAGCGCGTCCTCAGCGGGTTGCGCGGGGTGAAGCCGGCCTCGGCCAACAGGCGCCGCGCCTCGGCCGGGTCGTGGCGGACCTTGAAGCTCGGCTTGCCGAACCAGGGGGAGCTGGGATCGACGACGCCGAGGGCTGGCTTCGCCAGGCCGTTCATCAGGGCGACGACGCCGTCGCGGTCGATGGCGAGGTTGGCCGCTTTGCGAAGGCGGAGGTCGCGCCAGGGCGACTTCTCCAAGAGGCTCAGATGGTAGTTCCAGACATGCGGCGTGACGTTCTCGATGATCCGCGCACCGGACTGCTTGAGGCGCGGGACCAGGTCGGGCGCCGGGCTCTCGATGAAGTCGACCTGGCCGGTGAGGAGGGCGTTGGTGCGTGTCACCGCATCGGGGGCGCAGACGAGGATGACGCGGTCGGCCTTCGGGATGCGCCTCGGGTCCCAGTAGGAAGGGTTGCGGACCAGCTCGGCGCTGGCGCGCGGCGTCAGCTTCGCCAGGCGGAAGGGGCCGGTGCCGCTGGGCTCGAAGGCGAACCTCTCCCAGCTCCGGCCGAGCTTCTCGTACTGCGCGGGGGAGGAAATGAGGAACCAGAGCATCTGGTAGGGGAAGATGCTGTCGACGGACTTGGTCGTGACCTCGACGGTCATGGCGTCGAGCTTGCGCCAGGCGGCGACGGAGGGCAGGCGGGGGCGGACCTGCGCGGCCTGGCGGTTGTCGAAATGCGGCGCCTGGGGGTTCAGGACCTTGTCGAAATTCCAGATGACGGCATCGGCGTCGAAGCTGGAGCCGTCGTGGAATGTCACGCCCTCGCGCAGCTTGAAGGTCCATTTGGTGCGGTCGGCGGGGTTGGCCTCCCAGCTTGTCGCCAGGCCGGGGACCAACTTTCCGGGGCGGTCGGCGACATCCATCTCCCAGGCGACCAGCGGGTCGTAGATGGTGTGGCCGGTGAACTGGTAGGCGCCGGCGCCACGGTCGGGCTGGCCGGTGGTCTGCGGGATGTCGGCCATCGAGATGCCGTAGCGGATCACGCGCTCGGCTTGGGCGGCGGCGGTGGGGATTGCCCAGTCATTGGGCATGAGGGCGAGGCCGGATGCGCCGAGAAGGGCGCGGCGGGAGAGGGACATGCGGGAACCCCGGGCTTGAGTGTCGCCGGGCGGGAGCAATCCCCGTGCCGGAACGGTCAGGCGGGGAGGGTGGCGACCAAGGTGCGGGCGAGCCTGCCGGCGAACGGCATCGCCGCATCGGCCGGCGCGGGGCGAGGGCCGAACTGGCGTCGCCCTCGGCGGAAAGCCTCCCATCGGCGGCCTTGCCGGGAACGGCCGTTTGGCAATGCCAGCTAGGCCGTCTCCGCCGCCACCACCCGGCGCCGGAGCGCATGGGCGGGCGCGGCGCCAGCCGGGACCATCTCGGAGAAGTCCTTGGTGGCCTCCATCAGCGCGACGCCGCCGAAGCCCGGGCAGAGCCGGCCGCCCAGGCGGTCCCAGGCCCCGGCGCCGCGCAGCAGCAGGCGGGTGCGGAAGGGCGGGATGAAGAGCGCGGCCTCGCGCCTCGTGACGGCGAACATCTGCCGGCGGAGCAGGCGCTCGAGCTGGCCGGCCGAGAAGGGCTCGCCATGGCCGAAGGGGGTATGCTCGAGATGCGCCCAGAGGCCGAGCCGATTGGGGACGACGACCAGCAGCCGGCCATCGTCCTTCAGCACGCGCCAGGCCTCGCGCAGCAGGCGGCGGGCATTCTCGGCATGCTCCAGGCCGTGGACCAGAAGGATGCGGTCGAAGAAGAGGTCGGGGAAGGGCAGCGTCTCGCCTTCGCCTATGGCGGTGCGGCTGCGGGCGCTGCGCGGCCAGCGCCATTCCGGCAGATGCGGGGGGAGGAGGCTGACGCAGCGGGCGCCGCCCCGGTGCCAGACCCGCAGGAAGGGGCTGGCATAGCCGAGGCCTAGCAGCGCCGCCCCGCGCGGCAGCTCCGGCCAGACCGTGCGCAGCCGCTCGCGCAGCAGGCGCGCGGCGACCAGCCCCGCCGGGGTGGCATAGAAATCCCGCAGGCCGTGGACCTCATGGCGCATGGGGAGGATATAGGACGGATCGGCCCCCAAGTTCACGGGGCAGCGTGAAGGAGATCCCCGCCATGCCGGTCTCGGCCACCGCCATCCCCTGCCTCTCCGACAATTACGCCTGGCTGCTGCGGGATGCGGCGACGGGGACGGTCGCGGTCTGCGACCCGGGGGAGGCGGGGCCGGCGATCGCGGCGCTGGAGGCGGCCGGGGGGCGGTGCGACCTCGTCCTGCTGACGCACCACCATGGCGACCATGTCGCAGGGGTGGAGGAGGTCAGGGCCAGGTTCGGGGCGAAGGTGGTGGGGGCGGCGGCGGATGCGCACCGGCTGCCGAAGCTCGACCTGGCGCTGAAGCCGGGGGAGGGCGTGAAGGTCGGGGCGACGGAGGGGGTGGTGATCGACACGCCGGGCCACACCGTCGGGCATGTCGCCTTCCATTTCCCGGAGGGCGAGGTGCTGCTCTGCGGCGACACGCTCTTTTCGCTCGGCTGCGGGCGGCTGCTGGAGGGGACGCCGGCGCAGATGTTCCACTCGCTCCAGGCGCTGGCGGCGCTGCCGGAGGCGACGCTGGTCTGCTGCGGGCATGAATATACCGAGAGCAACGCTCGCTTCGCGCTCACTGTCGAGCCGGAGAATGCGGCGCTGGAGGAGCGCGCACAGGAGGTCACGGCGCTGCGGGCGGAGGGGCGCGCGACGGTGCCGACGCGGATCGGGGAGGAGAAGGCGGCCAATCCCTTCCTCCGGGCGCGGGATGTGGCGCGGCTGGCCGCGATCCGCGCGGCGAAGGACAATTTCCGCTGAACCTCCGCGAGCCCGGGCTCGAGGCGGCGGCGGTGATCGCGGCACTCGGCCTCCGCCCGCATCCCGAGGGCGGGCATTACCGCGAGACCTGGCGGGACGCGCCGGCGGATGGCGGCCGGGGCGTTGGGACCGCGATTCTCTACCTGCTCGCAGCCACGGAGCGGAGCCACTGGCACCGGGTCGATGCGGCCGAAGGCTGGCACTGGCATGCCGGGGCGGCGCTGGCGCTCGACCTTTCCGCGGATGGCAGGGCGGTCGAGGGGGTGAGGCTCGGGCCGGATCTCGGGACGGGAGAGCGGCCCTTCGCCCTGGTGCCGGCAGGCTGCTGGCAGGCGGCGCGGAGCCTCGGCGCCTGGACGCTCGCCGGCTGCACGGTGAGCCCGGCCTTCCGCTTCGAGGGTTTCGAGATGGCGCCGGCAGGCTGGGCGCCGGGCTGACCCAGGCTCAGCCGGGCGCCGGGTAGCCGGCCTTGCCGCGCAACCGGCCGGGGGCGGGCCTCGCGCGGCTGCGCTGGCGCAGCGCCTCGCCCCACATCTCGCCGACGGCCAGATCCTTCTCGTAGGAGCCCAGCGAGAGGGAGGCGGCGCCGGTATAGTGCGTCAGCTCGCCGAAGAGCGGGCGGCCGTCGATCAGGTAGAAATCGACGCGGACGGCATCGAAATCCGCGCCGAGCCGGGCGGCGAGGTCGCGGAGCACGCGGGCCTCGGGCGGCGGAGCAGGATCGTCCGGATAGTCGGCTGGGTTGAAGCAGCCAAGATCGAGCGGCTCCAGCGTCTGCGGGTCGTAGTAGAAATGCCGCTTGTCGGTGAAGCGGTCGCGAATCACCTTCAGCAGGCGCGGCTGGCCGCCGAAGACGAAGAGCTTGTAGTCGTCCGGCGCGCCGCCGTCGCGGCCGCGCAGGAACTCCTCGACCAGGATGCGGCGCGGGATGTCGCGGTAGCCCCATTCGCGGGCATGGTCGTAGTAGTTCTCGGCCAGCCAGCCATCGAGGGTGCGGATGGCCTCTGCGCGGTCCTGGCTCGCCTTGTCGGTAACGAGGAGGTTGTAGGCGCAGCCGTGGTTGGTCTTGGCGACGAAGCGGCTGGGCAGCTCGTCCCAGGGAATGTCGCGCGCCCGGCGCCAGGTGCCGATCAGCGGGACCAGGAACTCGGCGCCGATGCGCGCGGCGACCCAGTCGCGCACCCGGACCTTGTCGAGCGTCAGCGGGATGAGCGGGTTGCGGTCGTCGAGGATCTTGCGCGCGAGGCGCTCGTTGAAGGTGCGCGGTTGGCGGAGATCGGGCTCGTAACCGAGGGAGGCGCGCATCGTGTTGCGCAGGCGCCGCTCGGCGCGGAGCCGGTCGAGCCAGGGGATGCGGTCGGCGGCGGCATGCATGAGGGGCCGCCAAGGCAGCGCCGGCCGAGCACGGCCAAGTGAATCCAGGCGCAATGCGGCCTCCGCTTCTCAAATCGTCACGCCTTGGTAGCGACGCGCACCTATGGGTTAACGAAGCGCCATGTCCCCGGTTTCACGGCGGCGGCATTACATCCGCCTCGGCATCGGCTGGCCAGCGGCCCGGCTTCGCGCCACCATGGGCGAAAGCGCCAGGAGGAAACCATCAGCGTGACCGCATCCGCGGCTGGGCAGCCGCGGCTCCTCGCCCTGCCGGATTTCCGGCGGCTCTGGACCGTCGGGCTCGTCATATTCCTCGTGCGCTGGCTGGAGACGCTGGCGGTCGCGCTGTTCACCTGGCAGGCAACGGGCTCCGCCTTCCTCGTCACCATGATGGGCATGCTGCGCATCCTGCCGATGGGGCTCTTCGGCGCGGTGATCGGGGCGCTGGCGGAGCGGGTGGAGGCCTGGGCGGCGCTGCTCGGCATCGTGCTCGTCAGCCTGGCGACCTCGCTGACGCTCGGGGTGCTGGCGCAGCTCGGGATGCTCGAGGTGTGGCACCTGGCCATGGCGGGCTTCGTCAACGGCCTGTCCTGGGCGGCGGACAACCCGGTGCGGCGGATGATGGTCGGCGAGGTGGCGGGAATGGCGCGGATGGGCGCCGCCATGTCGGCCGATGTCGGGGCCAACAATGCGAGCCGGATGCTGGGGCCGACGCTCTCGGGCCTCATCTTTGCGGCCCTCGGGATCAAGGGGACCTTCTTCGTCTCCGCCGGGCTCTACCTGCTGGCGGTCGTGACAATGCTGCGGCTGCGCTACCGCAGCGGCGTGCGGGCGGCGGACGGCACCGGCGTCGGCGCGCGCATCGGCGAGGGGCTGGCGGCGGTGCGCGAGGACCCGAGGCTGGCCGGGACGCTACTGGTCACCGTCATCTTCAACGTCTTCGGCTGGCCGGTCACCAGCCTCGTGCCGGTGATCGCGCAGGACCGGCTGGGGCTCGGGCCGGAGGCGGTGGGCGTGCTCGCCAGCATGGACGGCGTCGGCGCCTTCCTCGGCGCGCTCGCCGTGGCCGCCTGGGTGGGGCCGGCGCGCTACGGGCAGTGCTACCTCGGCGGCATCACGCTCTACTTCGCCATGCAGGTGCTGTTCGCGCTCGCGCCGCACCCTGCGGCGGCGGGGGTGGCGCTGCTGCTCACGGGCTTCGGCCAGGCGGGGTTCAGCATCATGCAGGCGACGCTGGTCTACCGGCTGGCGCCGGCCGCGCTCCGGAGCCGGGTGCTCGGGCTGCTCTCGGTCTGCATCGGGATCGGGCCGGTGGGCTTCGTCCATATCGGGCTGCTGGCCGACTGGCTGGGGGCCCCGGCGGCGGCGGCGATCAGCGGGGCGGAGGGGTTGCTGGCGCTGCTGCTGACGCGCAGGCTCTGGCGGGCCATCCGGAACGGGGAGGAGAGAGCGTGAACGACCTGACCATCCGCGCGCTGCGGACGACCCTCCTGCGCCTGCCCTGGCCGGAGGATCCCTGGCTCGCCGGGCATCCGCTCGGGCCGATGCGGGACTTGGTCGTGGTCGAGGTGGAGACGGCTTCCGGCCTCACCGGCATGGGCTACCTCCACCTGCTGACCCTGCCGCTGCAGCGGACCATCGGCCTCTGCATCGAAGAGGCGATGGCGCCGCGCGTCATCGGGCGGAGCGCGACGGAGGTGGAGGGGATCTGGCAGGACCTCTGGCGGATGAGCGTGACGGGCGGGCGCGGCGGCGTCACCATGATGGCGCAGTCGGCGATCGACATCGCGCTCTGGGACATCCTCGGCAAGTCGGCGGGGCTGCCGCTGCACCGGCTCTGGGGGCATGTGCGGAGCGCGATCCCCATCTATGGCAGCGGCTGCTTCCGCGGCTCGCTCGGCGAGGGGATGGCGGCGAAGGCGCAGCATTACGTCGGGCAGGGCTACCGGGCCATCAAGATGCAGGCGGCGCATATCGGCGATTGGCGGCAGGATGTGCGGAACCTGCGGATGGTGCGCGACGCCGTCGGGCCGGATGTCGAGATCATGATCGACATCAACATGGGCTGGACAGCCGACCAGGCGATCATCGCCGGCCGGGCCTTCGAGGATTACGACCCCTACTGGATCGAGGAGCCGGTGCTGCCGGACGACTTCGCCGGCTACCTGCGCTGCGCCGAGGCGCTGACGACGCGGGTGGTGGGCGGGGAAACGCATTTCGGCCGGGCCGACCTGAAGCCGGTACTCGAGAATCCCCGCCTGCCGATTCTGCAGCCGGACCCGATGCGGGGCGGGCTGACGGAGCTGCGCAAGATCGCGGTGGTCGCCGAGACCTGGAGGATGACGGTCGCGCCGCACCTCTTCCCGGAACTCAACGTGCACCTGCTGGCGAGCATCCCGAACGCCGCCTGGGCGGAGCAGATGGGGCTGCTCGACGACCTCTGGGTCGAGCATCCGCGGATCGAGGCGGGGATGATCCATGCGCCGGAGACGCCGGGGCATGGGCTCGCCTTCAGACCGGAGGTAATGCGGGACTTCGTGCTGCGGTGAGGGAGATGGCCGGGATGGGCCCGGCCATCCGGCGACCTCAGTCGGCCAGGGCGGCGATCGCGGCGTCGACGCCGCCCGGGGCGTGCGGGACGCCCGCGACCCTCATCGCCAGCTCGACGGTCGAGAGCGTGCCGAGGATCATCGGCTCGTTCAGGTCGCCGAGATGGCCGATGCGGAACACCTTGCCGCCGAGCGGGCCGAGGCCGCCGCCGAGCGAGAGGTTGAAGCGCTTCAGCGCGATGCCGCGGAGCTCGTCGGCATTGAAGCCCTCGGGCATCAGGACCGCCGTCACGCTGTCGGAGTAGCGCGCCGGGTTGGCGCAGAAGAGCTGCGGGCCGTTGTTGCCCGACCAGTGCTGCACCGCGGCGCGCACGGCGCCGGCGAGGCGATGGTGGCGGGCGAAGACGTTCTCCAGCCCCTCCTCCTGCTCGATCAGGCGGAGGCTCTCCTGCAACGCGTAGAACATGTTGACGGGGATGGTGCCGACGAAGCTCCTGTGCGGCCGGGCCAGCATGTTGGTCCAGTTGAAGTAGTGCTTCGGCAGGCGCGAGGTCTTGTGCGCCTCCATCGCCTTGGCGGAGACGCCGTTGAAGCTCATCCCCGTATGCAGCATGAGGCCCTTCTGGCTGCCGCCGACCGAGGCGTCGACGCCCCATTCGTCCATGCGGAAGTCGAGCGAGCCGAGGGAGGAGATGGTGTCGGCCAGCAGCAGGGCCGGGTGGCCGGCGGCGTCGATGGCGGCGCGGATCTCCTGCACCGGGAGCATCATGCCCGTCGCCGTCTCGTTGTGGACGGCGCAGACGGCCTTGATGGCCCGGTCGCGGTCGGCGGCGAGGGCCGCCTGCACCGCGGCCGGGTCGGCGCCGCGGCGCCAGTCGGCGGCGACGGTCCGCACCTCCAGGCCGAGGTCGCCCGCCATCTTCGCCCAGGATTCGGAGAAGTAGCCGCTCTCGACGATCAGCACCGTGTCGCCCGGCGAGAGCAGGTTGACGAGACAGGCCTCCCAGGCGGCATGGCCGGAGCCGGTGTAGAGGAAGATGTCCTGCGTAGTCTTGAGGACGCGCTTCAGCCCGTCGATGCAGGCCGTGTAGACCTCGACGAAATTCGGGTCGTTGAAGTCGACGGTCTGGTGGGCACCGGCGAGCAGCACGGAATCCGGGATGTTGGTCGGGCCGGGATTGGCGAAGAACTGGCGGCCGCGGGGCTTCCGGGCGGGCTGCGTGGCGCTCATGCGTCCTGATCCCCTTAAAGGTCTTGTGAAGCGGTCATCCCATGACGGCGGGCGGTTGCCCAGAGGGTAGATCATCGGCCTCGCCGAGGACCAGCAGGCTGTGGCCGCCCGCGCCGACCGTATGCAGGAGGCCGGTGCCGACGAGGCCGCGGATGGTGAAGACCATGCGCTCATCCACCAGCCGCCCTTCGGCCAGGAGGAAGGCCAGGGCCGCCTGGGCGAAGGCGAGGGCAGCGGCCCCCTCCACCGCCTCGATGCGGACGGTCTCGCCCCAGGGCACCATGCCGAGCAGGGCCTCGCGCTCCTCGGGCGACAGGCGGCGGGGCGACGGGCGGCGCAGCTCGCGCGGCCAGCCGAGGATGGAGGCGGAGGCGGTGAGCGCGCAGACCAGGCTGCCGGCACCGAGGGCGAGGATCGCCGGCGGGGTCACCGGGAGGGGCGCCCCGGGCTGGTGTTGGCCTTCGTCATGCATCGGCACTCCTGCCTGTGGCGCCGCAAGGAAGCGCCAGGGCAGGGCCGGGATGCAACTGAAGCTTGTTTCACCTCGCGCTCATTCACGCGCGCAGGGGGAATGCCTTCAGGTAGCGCATGTAGCTCTCCTCCACGTCGATCTCGAAGCTGGCCAGCAGCCGGACGACGGCGCAGTAGAAGCTCGCCGTCATCACGAGGTCGGTGAGGCTCGCGGGGTCGAGCTGCGCCGCGAGGCTGGCGAAGGTGGCGGGGGCGATGGCGCCGTCATGGAGCTCGCGCGCGGCCTGGAGGCAGAGGCGGGCGAGGGGTTCGAGCGCCGAGGTCTCGCCGCGGCTCTCGGCGATCAGCGCGGCGATGTCGCCGTCGGTGACGCCGAAGTCGTAGCCGATCTTGATGTGGTGCGACCACTCGTAGGGCGAGCGCGCCTGCCAGCCGATCTGCAGGATGACGAGCTCGCGCAGGCGGGCATCGAGGGTGGTGCCGTGGCGGAGATACCCGCCGAGGGCGCCGAAGGCCCGCGCCGCGGCCGGGTTGTGGGCGAGGATCTTGTGCAGGTTGATGTCGCGGGCGAGCAAGGCCTGGTCCTCGGGGGCGAGGTCGGCCTTCTCGAGATAGGGGAGGCGGGCCATGGCGCTCTCTCCGTCCGGGGCTCAGGCGTCGATATGGGCGGTGGCCTGGACGGCCGGGCGGGCGCTGAAGGCGGCGTGCCAGGCGGCCAGGCGGGGACGGGCGGCGCGCCAGCCGGCCTCCGGCCAGCGGAAGTCGAGATAGGCGAGGCTGCAGCCGATCGCGACATGGCCGATGTCGTAGGGCGTCGCCTCCAGCGCAGGCACCAGCGCCTCCATGGCGGGGAGGGTCGCGGCGCGCTTCAGGGCGAAGCCCTCGAGGATGGCGGCGGAGGGGTGCTCGCGCATGGATTCGCCGCGCCACAGCAGCAGCATCTCCATGAAGCCGCTGCCGAGGGCGTGGCGCTGCAGCGCGTCGATCCGGGCGGGCCCCGCCTCGGGGAAGAGGCGGGGGGCGTCGCCGAGACCGTCCAGGTATTCGCAGATGACGGCCGAGTCGAAGAGCACGCCGCCATCGGGCAGCACCAGCGTCGGGATGCGGCCGAGCGGGTTGCGGGGCAGGAGGTCGCGGTCCGTTCTCGTCAGGGCGACGACGGTCGGGATGCGCTCGATCCTGTCGGCGAGGCCGCGCTCATGGGCACAGACCATGACCTTCCGCACGAAGGGCGAGCGGCTAGACCAGTAGAGCTGTAGGCCGGGTGGCGGTGCCGCCATGGAACTCTCCCCCCTGTCGTCGAGGGGAGTGTGCCGTGACGCGCCGCGGATGCAAGCCGGGCGGCTTGCCCTGATGCTTTCTTAGGGGCTTAGAAGCCCTCGCGCTCCAGGCGCTTGCGCTCGACCTTGCGGGCGCGGCGGACGGCCTCGGCGGCCTCGCGGGCGCGGCGCTCGGACGGCTTCTCGTAATGGCGGCGCAGCTTCATCTCGCGGAACACACCCTCGCGCTGAAGCTTCTTCTTGAGCGCCTTCAGCGCCTGGTCGATGTTGTTGTCACGGACGACGACTTGCACGCGGCCTTGCCTCCATGGGCTTGACGGGAAACAGGAATCGCCGCTCAAGGGACATGGTTGCAGGCCGCTCGGTCGAAACCGGCTGCCCTCGCCATCCCCACCCTGATGCGGAGGGGTCAATCCGTAGCATGAGAGGGGCTGGTGCGGGAAGCCCCCTCCCACATAGGCGCCGTTGTCCCCAAATCGGGCGGGAGAGCCGGAGGAGGTCAGGTTTGGCCATATTGAAGATCGCCCGCATGGGCCACCCGGTGCTGCTGCGCGAGGCGGAGCCGGTGGACGACCCGACCCATCCGGAGATCCGCCGGCTGGTCGCCGACATGGCGGAGACGATGCTGGATGCCTCCGGCATCGGCCTCGCCGCGCCGCAGGTGCATGTGCCGCTCCGCCTCTTCGTCTGGCGCGGACCGACCGGGGTCGCCGCCCTGGTCAACCCGGAGCTCGAGCCGCTGGGCGAGGAGGTGGAAACGGCCTGGGAGGGATGCCTGTCCATCCCCGGGCTCCGGGGGGCGGTGGAGCGGCCGAAGCGGATTCGCTATCGCGGCCTCGATGCCGAGGGGAATCCGGTGGAGGGCGAGGCGGAGGCGATGACCGCGCGGGTGATGCAGCACGAGACAGACCATCTGGACGGCATCCTCTACCCGATGCGGATGACCGACCATTCGCTCTTCGGCTTCACCGAGGAGCTGGCCCGCGCCGCGGGGAGCCCGGCGCGATGACCGAGCGCAGCGACATCCGCGACGCGGCGGTGCGGGCGATGCTGCCCGTCGCCGCGGATGAGGGGTGGAATTGGGGGACGCTGCGGGCGGGGCTCGCCGCCATCGGCGAGGATCCGGCGCTGGCGGAGAGCCATTTCCCGGCCGGGCCCGTGGGGGCGGTCGCGCATTGGATCGACCTGTCCAACCGCGAGATGGAGGCGGCGGCCGCGGCGGAGGACCTGGCCGCGCTGCGGGTGCCGGCGCGCATCCGGCGGGTGGTGGAGCTCCGGCTGCGGGCCGCCGCACCGCACAAGCGGGCGCTGAGGCGGGCGCTGAGCCTGCTGGCGCTGCCGTGGAACACGCCGGCCGCGCTGCGCACCACCGCCCAGACGGTCGATGCGATGTGGCATGCGGCGGGGGACAAGTCCTCGGACTTCTCCTGGTACACGCGGCGGGCGACGCTGGCCGCGGTCTACGGGGCGGTGCTCGCCTACTGGGTGCGGGACGACGACCCGGAGGTGGAGGATGCGCTCGACTTCCTCGACCGGCGCCTCGCGGATGTCGCGCGGCTCGGCAAGATGCGGCGCCGCGCGGCCTGATTGACCGCGGGGCCCCGGCGTGGTGCGCTTTCTTCCAATCCAAGGGAGGGAGGGCGCCATGCCCATCGTGCCGAACCATGCGCGGCGGCGGCTGGGGGCGGGGGAGGTCTCGCTCGGCTTCGGGGTGCATCACCTGCGGGGCAGCGCGGTCGGGATGATCGCGGCCGCGACCGGCTATGACTGGCTCTTCATCGACATGGAGCATGGCGCGGCCTCGGTGCAGGAGGCGACGCAGATCGCCATCGCAGCGCTCGGCCAGGGCGTCACCCCGATCGTCCGCTGCTGCAAGGATGCGCTCTTCGAGGGGACGCGGGCGCTCGACAACGGCGCGATGGGCGTCGTCGTGCCGCATGTCGACACCGAGGCCGAGGCGCGGGCGGTGGCGGCGGCCTTCCGCTTCCCGCCGCTCGGCACGCGGTCCTGGGGCGGGCCGCCCTTCGCCTACGACTTCCAGCCGCCCGCGGTCGCCGAGGCGCAGGAGGAGCTGAACCGGGAGATCCTCGTCGCCTGCATGATCGAGACGCCGGAGGCGGTGGAGAATGCGGCCGCGATCGCCGCGGTGCCGGGGGTCGACGTGCTGATGATCGGCACCTCGGACCTCACCGCCTCCATGGGCATCCCCGGCCAGATCGGGCATGAGCAGGTGCAGGCGGCCTATGGCAAGGTCGCCGGGGCCTGCCGGGCGGCGGGCAAGGTGCTCGGCATGGGCGGCGTCTATGACGAGACCTGGGCGGCGGCCTACATCAGGCTCGGCGCGCGCTTCATCCTCAGCGGCTCGGACCATGTGATGCTGATGGCCGCGGCCGGAGCGCGGAGCCGGTTCCTGCGCGGGCTGCAGCCGGCGGGCTGAGCCCGATCGAGGCGGGGCGGGCGCATGGTGGCCGGGCGGGCTGCGGAAGTGACTTGCGAATGGTTCTTACTTCCATTATCAAACGGGCAGCGCCAGCCT
The DNA here is from genome assembly GCF_059504005.1 of Belnapia sp. Lineage (NCBI taxonomy): Bacteria > Pseudomonadati > Pseudomonadota > Alphaproteobacteria > Acetobacterales > Roseomonadaceae > Belnapia > Belnapia sp. The sequence continues at coordinate 119,000 of NZ_JCACHU010000089.1, forward strand.
GGAGAAGACGTCCGCATGCCCGCCCGCCCGACGCGACGCCTGCTTGCCCTCGCCGCCGCCGCCTGCCTCGCCGCATGGTCCGGGGCCGCCGCAGCCGAGGAGGTCAACCTTTATTCCTCGCGGCACTACGACAGCGACCGCGCCCTCTATGAGACCTTCACCAGGGAAACCGGCATCCGGGTCCGGCTGATCGAGGGCGATGCGGACCAGCTCATCGAGCGCATCCGCAACGAGGGGGCGAACAGCCCGGCGGATGTCTTCATCACCGTCGATGCGGCGCGGCTGGCGCGGGCGGCCTCGGCCGGCATCCTGGCCCCGTTGCGCTCGCCGGTGGTGGAACAGCGCGTGCCCGAGGCGCTGCGGGACCGCGACGGCTACTGGTTCGCTGTCTCCACCCGGGCACGGGTCATCATGTACGACAAGGAGCGGGGCGCGCCGGAGGGGCTGGCGCGCTACGAGGACCTGGCCGACCCGCGCTTCCGCGGGCAGATCTGCGTCCGCACATCGAGCCACCCCTACAACACCAGCCTCGCCGCCTCGATCCTCGCGGCCAACGGGCCGGAGCGGACGGAGCGCTGGGCCGAGGGCTTCGCCGCCAACCTCGCCCGGCCGCCGCAGGGGGGAGACCGCGACCAGTTCCGCGCCATCCCGGCCGGGCAGTGCGGCCTCGCCATCTCGAACACCTACTACCTCGCCGCGATCGGCGCCTCGGAGCGGCCGGAGGACAGGGCCCTCTTCGCCCGCATCGGCGTCATCTTCCCGAACCAGGCGCCGGGCGACCGGGGCGCGCATGTGAACATCTCCGGCGCCGGGCTGGTGAAGACCGCGCCGAACCGGGCGGCGGCCGTGCGCTTCCTCGAACACCTGACGAGCGGGCCGGCGCAGGAGCGCTTCGCGCTGGGCAACATGGAGTATCCGGCGGTCGCCGATGCGCCGCTGCACCCGGCGCTGCGCGCCATGGGCAGCTTCCGGCCGGAGCCGGTGGATGCCGAGCGGACCAATGCGCATGCCACGCAGGCGCTGCAGATCATGCAGCGCGCCGGCTGGCGCTGAGGGAGGCGGCGATGATCCTTTGTCTCTGCAACGCGCTCTCCGACAAGCAGGTCACGGAAGCGGTCGAGAAGGGCGCGGCCAAGCCGCGCGAGGTCTACGCCCATTGCGCCTGCAAGGCGCAGTGCGGGACCTGCACGCGAATGATACTCAACATGATCCGCGACCTGGCCGCGCCGCCCGCGGCACAAAGCCGGGCTTCCTGACGGCGCGATCTGCTATACAAGCAGGCTGATCCTCAGCGCGCGCCAGGGGCCCCCGCCCCTGGCGCCCATCCGTGCCGGAGCCGCCATGAAGGCCGACCCCAAGGTCATCGAGTACCTGAACACCCAGCTCACCAACGAGCTGACCGCGATCAACCAGTACTTCCTCCATGCGCGCATCCTGCGGCACTGGGGCGTGACCAAGCTCGGCGCGCACGAATACAAGGAATCGATCGAGGAGATGCGCCATGCCGACTGGCTCATCGAGCGCATCCTCTTCCTTGGGGGCTTGCCGAACCTGCAGCGGCTGAACCAGGTGCTGGTCGGGCAGACGGTGGAGGAGATCCTCCGCGCCGACATGGCGATCGAGGAGAAGGCGACCGGCGACCTGCGCGACGGAATCGCCTATGCCGAGAGCGTCCGCGACTTCGTCTCGCGCGACCTGCTGCTCAAGATCCTCGAGAACGAGGAGGAGCATGTCGACTTCCTCGACCGGCAGTTCGACCTGATCAAGCTGATCGGCATCGAGCGCTACATCCTGCTCAACAGCGCTGCCGCCCCGGACCAGCACGAGGCGGACTAGCCCCAGCGCCCGGCCGATGGCCCTCCCGCCGGCCTTCCTCGAGGAGTTGCGGGCCCGGACGCCGCTGCCGGGCCTGATCGGCCGCAAGACGCGCCTGGCGCGGAACGGGCGGCAGTGGAAGGGGTGCTGCCCCTTCCACAACGAGAAGACGCCCTCCTTCTACGTCTATGACGACCATTTCCACTGCTTCGGCTGCGGCGCGCATGGGGATGCGATCACCTTCCTGATGCGGGCCGAGGGGGCGAGCTTCCCCGAGGCCGTCGAGCGGCTGGCCGGCGAGGCGGGGCTCGAGGTGCCGAAGGCGACGCCCCAGGCCGCGGAGCGGGAGCGGCGGGCGCGCGACCTCTACGGCGTCTGCGCGGCGGCGGAGGCGGCCTTCCGGCGGCGGCTGATGCTGCCCGAGGGCAGGCCGGCGTTCGACTACCTCCGGCGGCGCGGGCTGACCGAGGCGACGATCGCCCGCTTCGGCCTCGGCTGGTCGGGCGAGGGCCGCGGCGCGCTGGCGGCGGACCTCAAGGGCGAGGGGATCACGCCGGAGCAGCTGGTCGCCGCCGGGCTGATGAAGCCGCGCGATCCGGACCGACACGAGGCCGGCCTCGTCGACATGTTCTTCAACCGGGTGATCTTCCCGATCCGCGACCGGCGCGGGCGGACGATCAGCTTCGGCGGGCGCATCCTCGGCGACGGGCAGCCGAAATACGTCAACGGGCCGGAGACGGAGCTCTTCTCCAAGCGGCGGAGCCTCTACGGGCTCGACCTGGCGCGGGAGGGGGCCTTCCGCGGCGGGACGATGGTCGTCGTCGAGGGCTACATGGACGTCATCGCCCTCCATCAGGCGGGGTTCGGCGGTGCCGTCGCGCCGCTCGGGACGGCGCTGACGGCGGAGCAGCTGGAGGCGCTGTGGCAGGTCTCGCCGGAGCCGGTGCTCTGCTTCGACGGCGATGCGGCGGGCGCCAAGGCCGCCTTCCGCTCGGCCGAGCTGGCGCTGCCGCTGCTGGCCCCCGACCGGAGCCTACGCCTCGCCATGCTGACCGGCGGGGAGGATCCGGACACGCTGGTGGCGAAGGGCGGCCCGGCCGCCTTCGAGGCGGTGCTGGCCGGGGCGAAGCCGCTCTCGGCCGCCCTCTACGACCTCCTCGCCGGGGCGACGCCGCCGGCGACGCCGGAGCAACGCGCCGCCTTCCGCAACCGGCTGGACGCTGCGGCCAAGAGCATCCCCGACAAGGCCCTGTCGAGCGAGTACCGCCGGGCCTGGCTCGACCGCTTCTTCGCCGAGGGGCGCAGCGCCCGCCCGGCCTCGGCGCCGCGCCCGGCCTGGACGCCGCGGGGCAAGCCGGGCGAATTGGTCTCCATCCGTGGCCTGCAGCGCACGGTCATCGACCAAAAGGCGATCCGGCTGGAGCGGGCGCGCAACTTGCTGGCGATTCTTCTCCATCATCCCGCCCTGCTGCCGGAGGTGGAGGAGGCGCTGGCCGCGCTCGAGCTGCCGGCGGGAGACTGCACCCGGCTCCGGGAGGCGCTGCTGGCATGGCTTCCCGGCGCCGATCACCTTGACTCGACGAGGCTGATGGACCACCTCCGGAAGGCAGGCTGGGAGAGTGTGGCAACCTGGGCGACCAGGAATCGGGGCCTCTGCCAGGCCGCCGATCCGGAGGCCCAGCCGAAGGAGGCCCTCGAGGCCTGGTGGCACTTCTTCAGCCTGCTGCGGGGCAAGGCGGAGTTGGATAACGATCTGGCCGAGGCTCGGAGAATGCTGGAGGAGACCAACGACCCGCAAGCCCAGCATCGATACGTGCTGCTGCTGGAAGCGCAGCGCGCCCTGCTGAGCGGCGAGGCCGGGGACCAGGCCCAGCCGGATAGCATAGTATAGAGATATCGTCGCACGGGCGCCCGCCCCCCGGGGCCGCCCGTCGCAGGCATGGAGCGCAGGCATGGCGAGCAAGGCCGCAGGTGGTACGGATACGGTCGAGACGCGCGACGAGGTGGTCGAGGGTGTTCTCCTCGACACCATGACGGCGGC